>CALDOI010000192.1 GCA_937912115.1 uncultured Bacteroidota bacterium
TATTATTGGGATGTTAGCTCAGTTGGTTTAGAGCACATGCTCGACAAGCATGGGGTCACCAGTTCGACTCTGGTACGTCCCACCAAAGTAGGGATTATTGTGAATTAGTATCATTATCTTCAGTTATACAGAAATTAATGGTTACTAATCAATGTATTTAATATATTATTTGTCAACACTTTAATGAAGTGTGTTTTGGCTTAGTGTTCACTTTGTGTAATCCTTGGTGATACTCTGTGGTTAAATATTTACCACGAAGGCACACAAAGTGATTCACAAAGGCGCACAAAGTACCAGACAGTATGTATGTAAGGAATTTACTTATAATTACCAAATTACTGATTAGTTACAATTAAAGAAAAGTAAATCTTCACAAACAAAATATTGCATATTTTCATTTTTCACATGAATTATTAGTACCTTTATTTCCGATTCTCTTAAGAAGAACATAATTCCAATAGTGGGATTATTTTAAATTCAGGAATTATTCGTATCTATCTATTTATATGTTATTTATGCTTTTTGGCTCAGTATTTGAAATTATAAATAATAAATAAAGACTAACAGTTTAACTAAATAATTTTGTACCATGAAAATCAAAATCTACACCATTGCATTTTTGTTCGCAATCAGCCTTGTCTTTGCTTCTTGTCATAAAGACAAAACCAATAACAATCCCGATAATAATATCGATAACTTCCTTGAGTTAAAGGTTAGTGAATCTTTTGATTTTGAAAGTTTTTTAAACTTAGAAACCGATATTAAATTGGCCAGCACTAAAGCTACGGGTGTTGAGATAATTCAAATATACGATGCCCATCCGGCAAATGGAGGGAAAATAATACTAACAGGATCAGTTAATGAAAGCGGAGAATTCAAACTCCCGGTTCGTATTGCTTCACGACTATCAGAAGTTTACGTAGGTAAACTTTCGTCATCAGGAGCAAATGAATTTGTGGCTGCACAGGTAAGTAATTCTATAATTAAAGTTGATTTTTCAAATACTAATAAATCGGTAGCAGATAATGACCCATGTACAACAGGATGTACGACAACTGCTAACGGAACATACAACAGTAACTTTACAATAACATCCGGACAAATTGTATGCGTTGATGAAGGAACTTCTGCAACATTTAAAAAATTACATATTGACGCAGGTGGAACACTACGAGTATGTGGAAACGTAACTGTTATAAATTATCAAGGAGGCAGCGGCGATGGATTATTATTAGTTAACTCAACTGGTACTGTTACTCTACCTAAATATAGTGTCGATTTAGCTATTGAAAACTATGGTAATCTGAATTTCTCCGGCAGTGGAACAATCAGTGTGAATGGAAGCATTCAAAATTGGGGAGATATTTCATCATCAATAAAAATGCTTCTTAAAGGATCAATAACTAATAATGGAAATTTTACAATTTCAAAAGATTTTGAAATCAATCCTGATGCTACCTTAATTAACAATTGTCAGTTTTACACAACAAGTAATGATGACTTTAAACAATCGGGATATTTTGAGAATAATGGTTATTTGAGCGTTGATGGAGAGTTAGACTTAACCGGATCAGGAAATAAAAAAACTACTTTAGGTATAGGTAGTTTAATTGATACTGAAGACTTTAAAATTGAAGGAGAAATAGTTGGGCCAAACTCTCAAGGTGCTCAAATTAACGCTTCTGATGATGGGCAAACCTCTGGAGGTTCAGATATTACAGGGTTTGTTGATTTATGTGTATCAGATGATTTCAGCCCTAATAACGGTAATTACGGACCTAATGTAACTTTTTGCAGCTACACCATTACTGCTCCTAATTGTGGCACATATGCTGCACCTTCAATTACAAGTTCATTACAACTTGGTGGCTTGGTTAATCAGGCAATTACACCTTATGTAATTACAGCCAGTGGAACAGAACCAATAACATATTCAATAGTAGGAACACTTCCCGCAGGATTAACTTATAACACCAATACTCATACTATTAGTGGTACACCAACAGCAGCAGGAACTGTTAATATTGAAATGACTGCAACTAATTTTATGGGTTCTGATACGGAAACACTTGTTATTAACATTACACAGCCTACAGCACCACCAGTCATCACAAGTGCTTTAACGGGCAACACAACAATATTAGAGGATTATACATATCAAATAACAGCAACGGGTGAACCAACTATAACATATAATGCAACCAACTTACCTGATGGATTAACTTTTAATAGTACTACTAATCAAATAACTGGTAATCCAACAACTGCAGGTACATACAGTATAAATCTATCTGCAACAAATGGTGGTGGTACAACAACTGAAACTCTAGTATTAACCGTTGGAACTCCTCCTACAATCACAAACGGATTAACAGCCACAGGAACAGCAGGCGTACAGTTTAATACGTTCGATGTTACAGCCACAGGATCTCCAACAATTGTTTACTCAGCTGCCAGTTTACCTCAAGGATTAGCGTTTGATCCTGCAACCCAAACTATTAATGGCACACCACTTTATCCAGGTGTTTATGATGTTATACTAACTGCTACAAATGGTTACGGTACTGATATAAAAACTCTTGTTATCACAATTGGTGAAGGTCTTGTACCTCCGGATATTACAAGTTCATTGGCAGAAACTGCTATGAAAGACTTTCCATATTCATATACTATTACTGCAGATGGTTCTGTACCTATGACATTTACTGTATCTGAAGGTGACCTACCCAATGGATTAACATTTGATGGTAGTGGGTTTAGCGGTATACCTACTGAAACAGGCACATTTAATATTACTCTTAACGCCTCAAACTTAGCCGGTAGCGATTCAGAATTACTTATTCTTACTGTTGGCACCGGAGGCGGTACAGATACAGATGGTGATGGTATTCCAGATAATTTAGATGCCTACCCAACTGATCCTACACGTGCCTTTAATTCATATTATCCAAATGAAACTGATTATGGAAGTTTTGCTTTTGAGGATTTATGGCCAGGATATGGTGATTACGATTTTAATGATTTAGTTGTAAACTTCAATTACAAAATTGTAACTAATGCACAAAATGAGACTGTAGATGTAATTACAAAATTTCAAATTATGGCTGCCGGAGCATCACAAAATAATGGATTTGGTATTGAATTTAATGCCCCATCTTCATCTGTTGGTAGCGTAACTGGCTGTATGAAGTTTGGAAATGCAGTACAAATTGATCCTAAAGGATTCGAAGTAGGACATACAAATACTACAGTAATTATTCCATTTGATGCAATAACTAATATTATGGAAGGTGGTATAGTAAATACTGTTCCTGGTGGAAATTACGTGCAAACAACTGTTAATACTGTAACTACTCATTTTGATATTCCACAAGCTTCAATCGGCACACCTCCTTTCAACCCGTTTATCTTTGTTGATCAAACAAGAGGTTACGAGGTTCATTTAAAAAACCAACCACCAACTGACCTTGTTGATCCAGATTATTTTGATACTTACCATGATGCCTCAAATCCAGAAGCTGGTACATATTATGTAAGTGCAACTGGTTTACCATGGGGAATTGAAGTTCCTGTAAACTTCAATTATCCAATCGAAAAAGCTGACATCCTTACTGCACACCTTAAATTTGCAGCCTGGGCACAGTCGGCAGGAGTTGATTACCCAGATTGGTACGAGGATAATGCAGGATATCGTAATGCGGCTAATATTTATGTAGTGCCATAGTTAACTAGAAAAATACATTCATTAAAAATCCCGTAGTTCACTGAATTACGGGATTTTTTATTGCTTTAAGGATGAGGGAGGGATGGAGTCAGAAGACAGAAGACAGAAGACAGAAGTCAGGAGTCCGAAGTCAAAAGTCAGAAGACAGAAGACAGAAGACAGAAGCTGGAAGGGATTTACAACTCACATCTTCATATGCAAGTCTTATGTTTCAAGCTCGAATAGAGTTTATTGAAGTTTGCTAAAGTTCTTTGTGATATCTCATTTCCTTTCTACTCATCCATTACAGGTTGTGGTTTATAAATCTGACGAAACCTTACATTATTTTCTAACCACTGATCCTGCTCCCACAGTAAATGAAGAATGCTTTCTTTGGCACGATATCCATGACTTTCTTTAGGTAGTACTACTAACCTTACTGTACCACCTAATCCTTTAATAGCATTGAAGTATCGCTCACTTTGCATTGGATATGTTCCTGAATTATTATCGGCTTCACCATGAATAAGAAGTAATGGTGTTTTCATTTTATCGGCATGCATAAATGGCGACATGTTATAATATACATCAGGTGCATCCCAATATGAACGCTCCTCACTTTGAAAACCAAATGGTGTTAAGGTACGGTTATACGCCCCACTTCGAGCTATACCTGCAGCAAAAAGATCACAATGAGATAGCAAATTAGCTACCATAAATGCACCATAGCTGTGTCCCCCGACTGCAACCCTGTATCGATCAATGTATCCCAAACTATCAACAGCATCAATGGCAGCTTTTGCATTTGACACCAATTGTTTACGAAATGAGTCGTTGGGCTCCGCAATACCTTCTCCAACAATGGGAAAGGCAGCATTATCTAATATTACGTAACCTTTTGTAAGCCAGTAAACAGGAGAGCCATAATAGGGATATGTAAACCTGTTAGGGTTTGAAGTATTTTGCGCGGCACTCGATTTATCCTTAAATTCGCGTGGATACGCCCACAGGATCATAGGCATTTTTTCCTTCATTTCCATGTTATAGCCTACCGGTAGATATAAGGTTCCGGATAATTCCAAACCATCATCACGGTTATAGGTAATTACTTCTTTATGCACATCCTGAATAAGTTTAAAAGGATTTTCAAAATTTGTAATCTGATTCAAACTATTTTTTTTCAAATCCCTGAAATAATAATTTGGATATTCACTTTGTGATTCGATCCTAACTAATAACTGATCAGTTTCAGGGTAGTATTCTCTCAAGCTCTCTAATTTATTATTATACTCAGATAGATAGAGACGTTTCTTTTCCTGGGTTATTAAATCTATTTTATCGACAAATGGGAATTGGCCTTCATCTGAAAAGCCTTCACCAATTAAGTATGCAGAATTTTCCTCCAAAGCCAGTACATCACTACCCATAGTATTTCTTTTCGTAACAAAACGTCCAGGATCACCATAACTATCGTCGTAACTTCTATCAAAAATTAGAACAGGATCTTGTAAAGAATTGGATGGATTAAAAACATAGGTTTTTGTATTTCGGGTATTCCACCAATAATCGGAGACAACAGCAATATTATCATTACCCCAATCAATGCCAGAGAAACGATTAATAGTACTAACAATGCTAATTGGACTACCGTTAAACGGTGCCTCCAGTTGAAAAACTTCATCGCGATAATCCACCTCATTTTTTGGATCACCATCATCAAGTGCTACTACAAATACAAGGGTTGAGGGTTTATCATTACGCCATCTAAGGCTTCTCCTACCCTTACGTGTAGCCATAAATCCCGTGGGTAAATCTTCAATTAGTGGTACTTCCAGAACAGTTTCAACCTTAATTGCATCCTTTGTGTAAATTGTTGTATTTGATGGGAATCTGTAATATGGCACAAGGTATGAAAATGGTTTTTCAACAGTTTCAACCATTACGTAATTCCCATCGGGTGAAAATCCAATACTACCATACATTGCACTTCCAAGCCATATTTCCTTTTTCCCTTCCATCGACACTTTAAAAAGTTCCGATAAGGCTAATTGCTCAAAATTATGCTCGTCATTTTTATTCTTAAGTAAATCCTGATAAGTTCTATTTTGAGCCTTTTTTCCATCACTAACTGAAATTGTTGGGCCCATAGGAACAGCATTTTTTGTATCAATCAATTCCTCACGATCTTTGGAGATCATCTTCACCAGTATATAATTACTATCTTCAAACCAGTTTATTACATCTCTCAAATTTGCATTAACCCTTGCATTTGTTAGCTTTTTTACGGTAGCATCTTTTAAATTAAGCACCCAAATACTAACCCCTTCTGTAGTTGTGTTAGTGAAAGCTATTTTTTGCTGATCGGGTGACCATGTAAGATTCGCTAATCTGGGGGAAGAAGGCAATCCTGATACAGCTATAACATCACTTTTATTTTTATTAAGTTTTTTGATACTGATATTATTATAATATGTAACCCTGCTTCCTATATTAGTTACCGGATCAATTCTAAGGCCTCCAAGACGCAGTTCTTCCTGAGATAACTCTTCAATTGTACTATAAGCATCGCGATACAACAGTACCATGTATTCATTATTGTCGCTTATTAATACTGTAGGAGCAAGCTGAATATCAACAAGTTCCAGTATTTCATCTGATGGTCTTTGATAGGATATATTTTCTTGAGCAAATAAGTTCAGAATAAATACTGAGAAAATCAAAACTAAGATCTGTTTCATAAAAAAAATTTTTGAAGAAAAGCTTAGACTATCATGAATTTATATTACTATGATGCTTCAACTTCACATGAATCGCCCATGCAATTGGGCTTTTCTTCGGGTTTTTTAAATATCTTTAAAAATATAAATAAATAATACAATTTACATCCTATGCATATTCCAAAAGCAGTTTCAAAATATAGTAGTATCAGGCAGATAAGACATAACATACATACAGGATCGAAATAGGTAGGATCGTTTAACAGAAATAATGAAAGTATAAAAATAATAGTAGCTAACCCCAGACCCAGACTCCAGGCAAATTTTTTCTGAATTGCTCCAATTGGTAAAGAGGATTGTTTTCGAACAAATAAATATCCAATAAAAATTGTGGGAGAAAATTTTGGATTAATAAATATCCCAATTAAGAAGTTCAGCATAAGAAATCCTGAAATATATGGAATAACTATAAAATTACGTAGTATGAATCCATTAATAAATGCAATTAAACCCAGTAGGAGCATAATCCCGGCACTTGCACGCATTCGTCTTTCATCAAGAACTTTGTATCCTCTACCATCAATAAACTCACCAAAACTAATAGTCGACATATTTGCTTTTTTATTAAATTAATATTTTCAATTTTTACGATAAGGTTTATGTAAAAAAATGCAAATATAGTTCAAAATCAAAATCGTATATTATAATTTAGTTTATGAAAATAACTAACAAACTACAATCATCAATTTGATAGTTTTTGATAGTATAAAACATATCAAATTATAGATTTGAAGTCAAATCAAGTCTTTACACATCCCCCCTAAAACGGCGAACACTCTATTGGACTATTACTTCTTTGGGTAGGTGC
>CALDOI010000193.1 GCA_937912115.1 uncultured Bacteroidota bacterium
CGAGCCCAAAAATAGAACACAACAAAAGCAATTACTAATACAAACAGGATGGCGGTGGTGGTCTTAATAAATTTCATAATTTCTCAAATAAATATCTAACCTGAATAAATTTTCACGCAAAGCCGCAGAGGCCGCAAAGGGTTGAATTAATGCACAATAAGCGCAAGGGTGTAGTTGCTTAAATATAATATTTCTAAAAATCTTTATTACATACTAATCGTTCTCTGCGTCTCTGCGACTTTGCGAGAGATTATGTATACAATTTAGGATAAAAGTATATAATTCTATCCAACCTCAGATAATCTTATTGTCCCAATTTAATTGATAGCCCTGGAGTTCCAGCTCCCATTATCAAAAAACATTACTTCATTAAACCCTGTTTCCAATAGTTTTGAAGATGCTTCCTCAAATCCCAAATTCAGTTCATCGGGTTGATGTGCATCCGAGGATATCAATATGGGAATATTAAGGTTTTTAACCTTTTGTAATGTTATTCCATCGGGAAACAATCCGGGAAACCGTTTTTTATATATACCCCTTGTATTAACTTCAACAATAAGATTCTTTTGCTTAATGAGATCTAAACACTCATCAACAAGGTTCTGATACCAAGGCTCGTCCTCCTTAAAATAACGATCCTTATTGTGCATTTTTATTTTGTCAACATGGCCAACAATATCGAACATTTGTGTGTCGATCATTTCATTCATTTGATGATAATAAGCCTTAACTGCTTTCTTGATATCTCCATCGAAATAATTCTTAAGTCCCTGATCGTAGGTCTCATATCTTGGGCCATCGGTAAACCAAAGGTCATCAACATTTGGCGGCTTTACCAGATGTACTGACCCGATTAGATAATCAGTTTCACATTTGTTTTTCCAGTAACCAAAGTCTGTTGACATACCCGGGATATAATCCATTTCGAGCGCACGATAAATACTTACTTGACCACTATACTTTTCCTTAAGCTGAATAATTATGTCAACATAGCTATCAACGTTTTCTTGTTTTAACGAAAAAGGATTGTCGAATGGAAGAGGAGAGTGCTCGGTAAACCCCAGAGATGAAAACCCAAGTGTAATAGCTTTTTTGACGTAATCCTCGGGATTATTTGCACCATCCGAAAAGTTACTATGTTGGTGTAGGTTGTAGTTTATCACAGACTGTAAAATTTTCACAAAGATAATATTGGCAAGTAATGAAATGTAAATTATGGTTAATTATTTACCAAAACCAGTGGTGTTCTCACTATGCTTCCTAACATAATCCAAAATTTCTTTACCTTTATCAGAAGCCATTTTTATCTGGTCAAAATCAACCACATGGTTATTTAGGTATTGTAATATTAATTCATCATTGGCAAAAGAACGTGGATGGATACCGGAAAAAAAGAATCCCATTTTTTCAAATTCTGAAGTGTATTTTGCCGTTAATGGGTCGACTAACCTCAGCCTGATAAAAACAGTTGATATGTGATTGGCACAAATATTATTTATTATGCGACGAACTTCCGTTAGTATATTTTTACCAAAAGTAACAACCTTAATATTTGCTGTTTGATTGTCTATATCGGTACTAACCGATATCTCAGAACTACTATTAGAAGGAGTTAAGTCAAAGTTTGATTTTCCAATTTCGGGACTGAAACCAATATTTTCATACAGACCGATGATAATTTCCGAGTGGTGATCGGGAGGATAGATGATCATCTTTTTTGGAAATTCCATATACCTAAAAGAAATAACAACACTTTCACGGTGTGGTTTTTCCAGAGTAATATCTTCAAAAGTTAATGTACGAAATGATGAAAGCAATAGGGCACAATCGCGGAGTCCAAATTTATTTAATGATTTTTGTGAATAAGGATGACTCGTAACTCCCTGTGCAAAAACACCGGTAAACCCTAGTTTCTTTGCCTCATCCATTGAAGTAGACATCATTTTATTCATACAACCAATTCCCCGGTATTCTGGTTTTGTAAAGGCCACCCCAATCTCAGGAATATTTTTATCTGTACTCCTTTCAAAGGCAATATGTGCGATTACTTCATCAACATCGGTAATTGCAATGAAAGATAATAGTTGTTTCTTTTTGTTTAATTCCCTTACCCTGTCGGGATAATAAATATCAGCATGCAAATATGTATTTCCATAGGTACAATA
>CALDOI010000194.1 GCA_937912115.1 uncultured Bacteroidota bacterium
CCAACATGAAAATCCTCCGTAATCTTATAGCCAACGAGTGGCGAAACCTCAAAGCTACCTCCTCCACTCGAAAAACTACCCCCAAGCATACCTCCAACAAACCATGGATTTGGCTTATTTCTGGATTGTGATTCAGAACGAGTTGCATTTCCAAGGTTTTGATATTGCGAATATCCTGTAGAGGAGATAAGCATTAAGATCAGTAAAACCGGAAAATAAATTTTCTTTAATAAACTCATAATGATGAATTTTTTAATTGTAAAGATGTAAAAATACAATAAAAATAGTTCTTTTGCGTATCTAACATAGTGGGAATAAATATCCCTCCAATAGCATATATTTGCACACTTTAAAACACAACAGCAGTAGAATGAAAATTATTGTACGACATTTCAATTTGATCATATTTTTTTCTCTCGCAGGTTTATTATTTACTGTTTCTTGCAGGAAAGAAGAAGCCATAAGCAACAATTCATCATTGAAATTAAGTTTTTCGGCCGACTCGGTAATTTTTGATACGGTATTTACTTCAATTGGATCTGCTACGAAGCAACTACGTGTTTATAATACTTCGAATAACAAAATAAAGATTTCAAGCCTGAGCTTAGGCAATGCCGATCAATCAGCTTATAGGATAAATGTTGATGGTGAAGCTGGAAGCAGCTTTAGTGATATTGAGATTTCAGGTGGAGATAGCATTTACATTTTCGTTAGAGTAACCATTGATCCTCAAAATAATAACAACCCGTATGTTGTTGAAGATGACATACATTTTTTAACAAATGGTAATGAACAAAGTATTAAACTTGTTGCCTGGGGACAGGATGCAAATTATATATTGGCCGATACTTATATCACAGGGCTGCCTCCTTTCAAAATTGTTGCCGATAGTTTGGAAACTGTTCACTGGACAAACCAAAAACCATATGTAATTTATGGGTTTGCTGTTATTAATTCATATGGTAAGCTGATTATTGAAGAGGGAACGAGAGTATATTTCCATGACGGTGGCGGTCTTTGGGCATATGTTGATGGAGTACTTAATGTTGCAGGCACCGTTGAAAATCCGGTTTCATTTCAAGGGGATAGGCTTGAACAGGATTATCAAAATATTCCCGGTCAATGGGATAGAATCTGGTTAATGGAAGGTAGAGTGGGTTATGATCATATTATTGAAAACGCCACTATAAGAAACGGTTTTATTGGCATTCAGGCCGAATCTTTTACCAGACTAACTGAAAACAAAGTAAAACTTCATAATGTGATAATCGAAAATATGAATGGTATAGGAATTTTCTCACGCATATTTAACATTGTTGCAAGTAATACCGTTGTATCGAATTGTGGAGGATATAATTTGGCTTTAACCGGCGGAGGATATTATAGTTTTGTACAGTCAACAATAGCAGGGTATTGGCCATTCTCGGTTCGTAATACTCCGGCAATGTATATAAATAATTATTTGTTAGACACATTGGATAACCCAATCCCCATTGCATTTAACCTAAATTTCGACAATAGTATTCTTTATGGCTATAATAAAGATGAGTTTGAGACTGATATGGATGGAGGAGCCGATTCTCTCTACTTCTTTAAAAATTGCATTCTTAAAACAGCTTTAAATTTAAGTAATGATGAAATTTATTCTAATGTCTTAAAAAACGAAGATCCTTTATTTGTAAACTATTCAGAAAACGATTATAGGATCGACTCATTATCACCTTCAGTTGGTCGCGCTGATGTAGCTATTGCATCAACCGTTCCAAAGGATATTCTTGATAATTCGCGGTTACCTTTACCCGATATTGGAGCCTATCAGTTTATACCCGGACAGGAAATTGGCAAAAAAAACAGGACTACTGGCATTCCCCCTCGGATCTCAATTAGAGCTCTTGAAATACATAAAAAAGGGAATTATCCATTATTAAAAACCCCTCGGTAGGTAAATATCACTTATTTACCCCAAAATTTGAAAGGACTATGGTTATTGGCATTGGCGGAATAAGTAACGCCGGAAAATCCCATCTCGCTCTACAAATTAAGAATTACTATTCATCAAAAAAAGTAATTATTCTTTGTCAGGATGATTATGTTTTTTCTAAAGATAAAATACCTGTAATTAGAGATCATATAGATTGGGAATGCCCCGAGTCAATCGACTTTAACAAATATGAAAATGCAATATTAGAACACATAAAACATTGGGAAATAGTAATAATTGAGGGTATTTTTGCATTCTATAAAGAAAGCACCAATAAGCTAATCGACAAAAAGATATTTCTAACTCTTGATCCCAGGTTTTTCTTTATGAGAAAAAATAGTGATTTACGATGGGGAAAAGAACCGGATTGGTATATCGATCATATTTGGAATAGTCATATTAAACATTGTAAGGAAAATAACCATGATGATGCCTTGGTAATTAAAGCCGACAAAGATATTGACTTAAAAGAAGTTATTTCTTTTATCCAACCAAATATGTTAAATAATTCATAACCTTTTTCAGTATCATACTATATTCATCAATCTTATTAGATTTGCATCACCAGTATTATAGTATATGCAATATATATATAATTATTTTGAGGCTCTTTTTTTGCTTACCGCCGATATGGCTCCATATTTACTTCTGGGATTCCTTTTTGCCGGTATACTAAAAGTATTAGTGCCCCCTGATTTAATGACCAGGTACTTGGGTAAGAGCAATACTTCTTCGGTTATAAATGCAAGTTTATTTGGTATTCCACTACCATTATGTTCATGTGGAGTTTTGCCCGCAGGAATATCTTTATACAAAAATGGAGCATCCAAAGGTTCTTCTGTTTCATTTCTTATAAGTACTCCCCAAACCGGAGTTGACTCAATATTGGTTACCTGGTCGATGCTGGGACTACCTTTTGCTATTCTGCGACCGGTTGTCGCATTTTTTACAGGAATAGCTGGAGGTATACTTACAAATAAAATTGACAAGGTTGATATTACTACACCCCCAAAAGCACATAATCCAAAGAAGCAGAAATTTAGCCTAAAGGCAATCTTTCATTATGCCTTTGTGGAAATGGTTGCAGATATTGCTAAGTGGCTGGTGGTAGGGTTGATGATTGCCGCACTAATAACAGTTATTGTTCCTGATAATTTTTTTACAGAATTTCACTTAACCGGAATTAGTGGAATGATACTTATTCTTGTGGTTTCAATTCCACTCTATATTTGTGCCACATCATCAGTCCCAATCGCTGCTGTATTACTCTTAAAAGGTTTATCACCGGGAGCATTATTGGTTTTCTTAATGGCTGGCCCTGCCACGAATGCTGCAACAATTACAGTAATTGGTAAAAATCTCGGAAAGAAAACACTTGTTGCTTACCTCAGTTCCTTAATTTTTGGTTCATTACTATTTGGGTTAATTATCGACAATTTCTTACCAGCAAGCTGGTTTACTCCTTTATCAGTACTAAAGGGAGGCCACGAACATCAGTTACTTCCTAACTGGTTGATTTATTCATCAACAACTGCACTAATCCTTATGTTATTATATAGCTTATATAATTCATTACAACAAAAAATTAGTAGTACGAAAAATAAGAAAAAGCAGGGAATGAATCCAATAATTGTTGAAGAATTAATATTCAGCGTTGAAGAAATGACTTGCGTAAAATGCAAAGCAAAAGTTGAAACTAGTATAAGTAAGATGGATAATATAACTTCAGTTATTGCTGATAATGAGAATGATTTATTAAAAGTTTACGGAGTTAATTTATCAGCAGATGCAATTGCCAGTAAGGTTAAAGAACTGGGTTACAAGTATAAGGGGGTTATTAAGTAATTACCAGACCAGCCGGGTTAGAAAAACCCGTCGGGTCATGTTACCAACTAGCCCAACTAGCGCAAGTCTGACGCGCAAGATCGTGTGTTGGGACTTGTGCTTTGCTT
>CALDOI010000195.1 GCA_937912115.1 uncultured Bacteroidota bacterium
TTTCAGCTTTGTATGTTTGGTTTTTACTCCAGTAATCCTGCCATTTTTTTTCTATGCTCTGAAAATCGTAACCCATTGTATATTTGATATTTATTTTTGTCTATTTATTATTTGGTTGTTCTGATTCTTCAAAGGAAATATCCATTAGCGAATATGCTTCCCAACTCATATTATTTTGATCTATAAAAATCAGGGGCAGGTTTACCAGAATACCAATAGTTAAGTGTTTCATTGTTGCTCAAAAATGAGTTTGCGAAATTAATAAAAGTTGCAATTGGATTATTTTTTATTTTAGCCTGATATATGGCCAATTACAACGACAGTTATTATAAGCGTAAAATCAACACATCATACATTACTTCGGTGATAAGTATTACGCTTGTATTGTTTACTCTTGGATTTTTAGGATTGTTTGTATTACACACTAAAAGCCTATCGAATTATATTAAGGAAAATATTGGTTTCGAAATTATTATGAAAGACAATATTAAGGAAGCCGATATTGTATATCTGCAAAAGCAATTGGATATTGTAACTGGCATTAAATCAACAGAATATATAACAAAAGAAGAGGCTACAAGAAGACTAAATAATGTTCTGGGAGAGGATTTCACAGGTTTTATTGATGACGAGAATAATCCATTATTACCATCCATTGATGTTAGGTTTAATGCAGATTGGGCAAACAATGATAGTATACAGAAAATGGAAAAATATGTGCTGGCTAATGAATCTGTTAAGGAGGTCTTCTATCAAAAATCGGTAGTTCATCTAATTAACAGTAACCTAAGGAAAATTAGTTTAATCCTTTTCAGCTTTTCTTTATTGCTTCTATTCATTGCGGTTGCATTAATTAATAATACAATAAGGCTGTCAATATATTCCAGAAGGTTTACAATTAGAACTATGCAGCTTGTTGGGGCAACCGAAATGTTTATAATAAAACCTTTTATTGCCATTGGATTTGTACAGGGATTAGTTAGCGCATTTATCGCCATGGCACTATTACATGGTATATTAATTGCTGCTCAACAAAGCATACCTGAATTAATGCTCCTTTCAAGTAGAGAAATGTTAATTTATCTTAATGTTTTTATACTTGTTTCAGGATTACTGATTACCGGATTATCAACATTATTTGCGGTTGAAAAGTATTTGCGAATGAAAACTGATGCTATGTACGGGTAGTGCCAAATAGCTAACAATAAGAGACTAATGATTGTTTTAGTATATTAGATCAATTCATTTTATGGTTTACATTTATCCTTTTGCGAAAAAAAATGAAACTCTCCCTGTAATCAAAAAATAATCTTGTAGGTTAAATCAAATTGAACCAAAGTGTTATTATTGTATTTTTGAAAAAAATTAAAATTATGTCAGTGAAAGTTCAAAATCAAAAAACCGAAGAAAAAGAACTGGGCTTTGCTTTTAACAAAACCAATTATACAATCTTAATTGTTGGTCTAATAGTAATAATATTGGGTTTCTTGTTAATGATTGGAGGTGGCTCTGATGATCCTGAAGTTTTTAGCGAAGCACTATTTGGATTTAGAAGGTTAACCCTTGCTCCAATTCTAATTTTAGCAGGTTATATTATTGAAATATTTGCAATAATGCATCGCCCAAAACAAACCAATTAAAAAATAAGTATGAGTTGGTTTGAAGCACTTGTACTAGCCATTGTAGAAGGTATAACGGAATTTTTACCGGTTTCCTCAACTGGACACATGATATTAGCTGAGGGAATTATGGGCATGAAAAGCAATGATTTTATTCAGGCATTTATTATAAATATTCAATTTGGAGCAATATTATCTGTAGTTGTACTTTATTGGAAAAGGTTTTTTCAAACAATTAAGTTTTATTATAAACTATTTATTGCCTTTTTGCCGGCAGCGGTTTTTGGGTTGTTATTAAGCGATTATATTGATATGCTACTTGAAAGCGTTTATGTAGTTGCTGTTATGCTAATTTTAGGAGGGGTGGTTTTGTTATTTATTGACAAGTGGTTTAATAAGGTAAGTGAAAATCAGGAGATAACATATTCAAAAGCTTTTAAAATTGGATTTTTTCAGGTGATTGCCATGATTCCCGGTGTATCTCGTTCGGCTGCAACAATAATTGGTGGCATGACTCAAAAACTCGACAGAAAAACCGCGGCAGAATTTTCCTTTTTTCTAGCTGTTCCAACCATGTTAGCTGCCTCCGGATACAAACTATTAATGAATCATAGTGCTATAACTATGGATAACATCGACATACTAATTTTTGGTAATGTAATTGCATTTATTGTTGCAATGATTGCCATTAAGTCGTTTATAAGCTATTTAACTAAACATGGATTTAAGATGTTTGGCTGGTATCGAATAATTGTAGGTGTAACAATATTGTTATTATATTTTCTTGGTGTTGACTTAACAATTTCCTAATGGCATTTAACTTTCTAGAAGGAGAGGTGCTATTAATTGATAAGCCCCTAGGTTGGACATCTTTCGATGTTGTAAATTCATTGCGTTATACCATAAAGCGAGCATTGAATGTAAAGAAAATTAAAGTTGGACATGCCGGCACTTTGGATCCTCTGGCAACAGGACTGCTAATAATTTGTACCGGAAAATTTACTAAGCAAATTGATTCTTTTCAGGGTCTCGACAAGGTATATATTGGAAGCTTGTACCTTGGAGCAACAACGCCATCCTTTGATAGGGAAACCGAGGTTCATCAAACATTCGATATAAGTAATATTAGAAATGATGACCTTATTTCAACAGCGAAGCGATTTGAAGGAGAAATAGATCAAACCCCGCCTGTATTTTCAGCAGTAAAAATTGATGGTAAGCGTGCTTTTGAATATGCACGCAAAGATAATGAAGTAAAGATTAAATCCCGAAAAGTTACAATACATGAATTTAAGTTGTTAAACTTGGTTCTTCCTGAATTGGCCTTTATGGTTAGCTGCACCAAAGGCACATATATTAGGTCATTGGTTAGTGACTTCGGTAAAGCCTTAAATAACGGGGCTTATATGAGTGGTCTAAGAAGAACTTCCATAGGAAACTATTCAGTATCTGATGCATATTCAATTGAAGAACTGAAAGCGGAAATTCAATCTCAGTATAATCATGAATAAAGAATTTTGCAGCTAATAGATAATAATTATGCTCTATTCAATAACATCAAAAAAGCAATAATATATTATTAAAATCTAGTTTTTATCATCATTTTTTGGCACTAAAAAACCTTTAATATTATTCAAAACGGGTTACTATTGGCAATAATTTGAGTTATTTGCAGTTTATAGTTAAACAAAAAACACTCCTTACTAATGCGAAAATACAAGTTTACCTTTATACTATTTTTAATTGCAATCATTTTACCAGCTATCAGCATATCGCAAGGTTCTGCAATCGGTAGCTGGAGAACACATCTGCCATATAGCCAACTTGTAGATGTTGTTGTAGTTGATGATATGGTTTATGCTGCCACTGCACTAAGTATATTTACTTATAACAAGCTTGATAATCGTGTTGATAGGTTTGACAAGGTTAGAGGACTAAATGATATTGGCATTAACAAAATAGGATATAATAGTATTACCGAAGAAATCCTTGTCGCATATTCCAATACTAATTTGGACATAATAACCAAAGAAGGTACTATAATCAATCTGCCCGAAATAAAAGACAAAGAAATACTTGGGAACAAGACCATTAACAACATAACCTTTAGAGATCAACTAGCCTATCTATCCTGCGGATTTGGAATTGTAGTACTGGATATGGATAGGAAGGAAATATTTGACACTTACTATATTGGACCAAATGGCGATGCTATTAATGTATATTCTATTACCTATAACGATACCTGTTTGATGGCAGGAACCGAATCGGGTATTTACTTTGCTGATATTAATGGATTAAACCTTGCCGATTTTCATCAATGGAATAAAGATCAAAAACTTATTTATCCTGATTTGCCTTATAATCATGTTGTTAGTTTTAACAATAAAATTTATTCAAATTACTTCAGCGATAATTTCCAACAGGATACAATGTTCGTTTATGATGGAAATACTTGGGAATATTTTGAAAGAGAAAACAATCAACAGCATCGCCAGATGAATGTTGTTGGTGATAATATGTTGATAGTAAACCCATCAGATGTTCAGCTTTTTAATAGGGAGATGGTGTTACAATACAGCATATTTAAACCATCTGATAGTTATATTTCTCCATTGTCGGCAGATATGGATGATGAGTTTATATGGATTGGGGATAAATCGAAAGGACTAATTAAAATCTGGAATATGGGCTGGAACGGTGAATTTATTAAACCCAATGGCCCTGGTACAAATAGTGTATTTGAACTTGATGCAGGCGGTAACAATGTTTGGGTTGCTTCTGGAGGAAGGCAGTCAAACTGGTCGAAACTTTATATGAAGGATGGTGTTTTTTCATTTATTGATGAAAGCTGGCATACTCATAACCAGGTGACAATACCAGCTTTTGATACCATAAGTGATTTTGTATGTGCAAAAGTTGATCCCACTAATTCTGGTAATGCATATATTGGAACCTGGCAGGGGGGCATTATTAAATTTGTTAATAATGAGATTTCAACAATATATAATCAATTTAATAGCACTCTTAAACCATGGGTAGCTAGCCCATCCCTGGTGAATATAAGCGGAATTGACTTTGACAGTCAGAATAATATGTGGGCTGCTAATTCAGGTGCTCCTAATTTATTATCGGTGATGAAAACTGATGGAGAATGGAAGTCGTTTAATTTTGGGGGCTCCCTTAGTGGAAAAGATATTGGAGAGTTAATGATTGATAATTATGATCAGAAGTGGATAATTAAGCGAAGCGATGGTTTAGTAATAGTGTTTACAAATAGTAATACGATTGATGATGTTGGTGATGATAAAGTTAAAGTGCTTTATTCAGCATCAGGACAAGGAAATATTCCAGGTAATAAGGTGTATTCATTTGCTACGGATAGGGATGGGGAAGTTTGGGTTGGTACAGACAAAGGGATATGTGTGTTTTATTCACCTGAAAGCATATTTGTTACGGGGGCAAATTTTGATTCTCAACAAATACTAGTTCCAAGAAATGATGGCTCTGGCTTAGCTGATTATTTATTGGAGACAGAGCTTGTAACAGCTATTGCTGTTGATGGAGCTAACAAAAAATGGATTGGCACCGAACGTGCCGGATTATTTTTATTCTCACCCGACGGGTTAGAACAAATTGAGCATTTTACTGCCGAAAATAGCCCACTACTTTCGAACAATATAACTAGTTTATCAATCACCGTTGATGGGGAAGTATTTATCGGGACAGCAAATGGTATAATTTCATATAAAGGTACAGCCACACCTCCTCAACCTGCAGGCACAAAAGTATATGCCTATCCAAATCCAGTAAGAGAGAATTTTACAGGACTGATTGCCATAAAAGGCTTAGAAAACGATTCATTTATAAAAATAACCGATAGCTATGGCAACCTGGTTTATCAAACAAAGTCAGAAGGCGGTCAGGCAATATGGGATAGAAATAATTTTAACGGAGAAAAGGTAGCAACGGGTATATATATGGTTTTTGCTGTAACTACAGATAAATCAGAAAAGGTGGTAACAAAAATTCTGGTTGTAAAGTAATTCAAATCTGAATGGATTTTCTATATTGTAATCCATCCCTATAATATCTATATACTATTTGTTAAATAACATATTTTGGTTAATTGGTATTATTAAGATTTTTTTTAAGTAATTTTATCGTACTTATTTTTAAAATCTAATACTATGACCACTGGACTTCCCCGTTATGTTAAAATGCATCCCTTATTTTATGCATCTGCTGCTATAATTGTTATTGCAGGATTAAAAATTGGAGCACCAATAATCAATCCAATTCTAATGGCAGTATTTTTTAGTGTTATTATTTCTCATCCAATAAATTGGCTAAAGAAAAAAGGGGTAAATGGTGTTCTATCCATAATAATTGTTGTTCTGGGATTGGCAATTGTTCTTTTTGGTATGGGAGGAGCTGTTACACGATCAATAATTAAGTTTTCTCAAAATTTGTCATATTATGAAAATGAACTTCATGAAATTACTCGTTCCACAATTAGCACACTTAATGGGTATGGATTTGATATTTCATCAGATAATGTCATGAAAAACTTCAGCGCCAATAGTGCGTTTTCGTTTGCAGGTAAATTTATTAGTGGTATAGGAGGTGTTTTGGGGCAACTTACTTTGTTAGTTCTTGTTGCTGCATTTATTCTTGGAGAAGCAAATAGTTTTCCTATTAAGCTTAAGGTAGTACTTAAAGACCCTGATGTTTCACTCGGCAACATTACACTTATTTCAAAAAATATTCGCCTATATTTGGGAGTAAAAACCTTAACGGGTCTAATAGGTGGTTCATTGGTTACAATAGTATTGCTTATCATGCACATTGAATATGCGATTATATGGGGAATATTGGTTCTTCTTATGAGGTATATACCAAATATTGGTTCAATAATTGCTGCTATTCCAATTATGCTTTTTGTTCTTATTCAGGATGGAATAACTGGAGTGCTGTATGTTGGCATTGCTTACGGAATAATAAATTTTGTGATAGGACAAATAATTGAACCTAAATTTTTAGCAAAAGGAATGAATCTTTCAACCCTGGCAGTATTTTTATCATTGGTTTTCTGGGGATGGATACTGGGTGATGTAGGTATGTTGTTAGCGGTACCGATTACTATGGCCATGAAAATTAGCCTTGCATCAAGAGATAACTCAAGGTGGATGGCAATTATGTTGGGATCGGAAGAAAGTGCCAAAGAAGCACTTAATCAAAAATTCACAAAAAAAGGACAGCCCGAATAATTCGAGCTGCCCATATAAATATTATATTTTGTATTAATATGATGCTATGTGTAAAGCTTACGCTAAGTTCAGGTTATTAATTGCACTTTAGCACTTGTGTCATTTGATATTTGGCTGCCTCAACATTTGGTCCACCAGTAACGTTTTTGTAAGCAACACAAGCATCTCCTCCTGAACCATTACCTTCGTATGCTTGTCCCAGAGCAAAATACATATCTGATTTATCCTTTTCTGTTTCTAAAGAAATAGCCATATTGGCTGCTTCAATTGATTTATCCCAGTTTTTAGTTTTTCCATAAGCCAACGAAAGGTAATAATATGTTGTTGAATTACCAGGAGCATAATTAAAAGAACTTTCTATTAATTCGATGGCTTTTTTACTTTGATCTTTTTGTATCTCCTTTGCCCCTGCATTAACTAATGCTTTAGAGGCTGTAGATTTTGTTTTTTTTATAATCTTGGCTGCTTTTTTTTTCGCAGCACCATACTCAATAACTTTATCAGCATTAACAATCATATTTGCCATATCATCCTGATTGTTATAAACAAGCACTAAACCATAATATGCATTTACATACGTTGGTAAGAGTTCAATTGCCATCGTATATTCAGCGAATGCTTCGTCAACTTTATTTTTCTTAAGAAGCGAACCACCTTTAGATGTTCTAACTTTAGCAATAAATGATGTTGAACTTTGTTTTTTAGATTCATCACCCAATTGCTCAGACATTGCATATGATTTTTCAAATGAAGCAATTGCAGCATCAAATTTTTTAGCTTTATATTGTTCTTTACCAATCGCATAAACAGTATTTAATAATTGCTTTTCAATGCTTCCTTTAAGATCGGCAGCATCGGCACCTACTTTATTTGCTATCTTAAGTGCTGCTTCGTAAGATGTAATGGCAACTTTATAATTTTTCTCTTTGTAGTACTCATTTCCTTCATTATATTTAGCTCCTGCATCTTCAACAGACTGTGACATAACAGACATTGTTAGCATTACCACGCTAATCATCAATAGTGTTTTTTTAAATATACTCATCGTTAAATTTATTAGTTATAATTTTTGCGGCGCAAGATACAAAAATATTATAACCCTGTAAATATCATTATTATAGTCTGTTAAATCATTTTAATCTGTCAGTGGTATTTCATGATTATGTTGGTGAATATTTATAGTTTTGCACCCTATTAGCAAAATGTTTATTTTTATCAGTTAATACATTTTTGAGCTCATGAATATTATTATTGCTGGTGATGGGGAAGTTGGGTTTTATCTGGCAGAAGCACTTGTTGGATCAAATCATAATATCACAATAGTTGACCCTCATGAAGAGCTTCTCAAGCTGGTTGAAGCACACGCAGACTTATTAACTATTGTTGGTGAGTCGAACTCGGTAGCAGTTCTTAAAAAGGCAAATGTTGCTAAAGCTGATCTGGTAATCTCAGTACTGCACAGCGAGCCGATTAATATTCTTACAGCAATACTGGCTAAAAAACTGGGAGCCAAATACACAATTGCACGAGTAAATACCCTTCAAGACATAGCTGAAGAAAATAAAAAAATTTATAATGAGTTGGGTATTGATGTACTACTCTCACCTGAGGATATTGCCGGTCATGAAGTTGTAAAATTGCTTCAGCAACCCGGTGCAATTGAAATTTTCGAGCTGTCGGAAGGAAAATTGCTTGTGTTATTAATTAAAATAAGCCCCGATGCTGCCGTTGTAAACAAATCACTTAACGATATTGCGGCACAATATAAAAGCCTTGACTTCAGGGCAGTCGCAATACATCGTGGCGATGAAACCTTTATACCTAACGGTGACTCCGTGTTTTTATCCAATGATTTCGTTTATGTTATTACAAAACCTGAAGGACAGGATGAACTCCTAAAACTTGGAGGGAATCTTGATTTTGAGATTAACAACATTATGGTTGTTGGAGGTGGAAGGGTTGGAAAAGTTATTGCTAAACAACTTGAATTGGAACTAAATATTAAACTCATTGAACAAGACCGTGAACGGTCGATTAAACTAACAGATTTATTGAATGAGACCTTAATTATAAATGGTGATGCCCGTGATATTAAGTTATTGGAAGACGAAGGAATAGAAGGCGTTGATGCGTTTATTGCAGTTACCAATAGCTCAGAAACAAATATCCTAACCTGTCTTCATGCAAAAAAATTCGGCGTTAAGAAAACCATTGCCCTTGTTGAAAACCTTGACTATATTGAAATATCACAAAATATTGGGATAGATACTATCATTAATAAAAAGCTAAGTGCTGCAAGTTATATGATAAAACACTCAATGAGTGACGAGGTTACCTCACTAAAATGCCTGAGTGGCATAGACTCTGACGTAGCTGAATTTGTTGCAAAAGAAGGATCTCCGGTAACTAAAAAGACCATCAGAAACCTTAATATGCCCGAGGGTTCACTTATAGGAGGTATAATCAGGGGTAATGAATCATTTATTGCAATAGGTGATTTCCAGATAAATAAAAACGATAAGGTTGTTGTATTTGCCCTACCCGGAATTTCTAATAAAATTGAAAGAATGTTTCTCAAACCTGGTTTTAGTTCTTTATCCCATTAATTTATTATAGCAGGTAATGCCAAATAAAAAACTCATAAACATACCCTTGGTTCTTAGGGTACTTAGCTTTTTGCTCATTTTTGAAAGCATTTTTATGTTAAGCGGGCTTGGATTTGCCATATATTTTAATGAATCGGTTTGGCCCTTACTTTTATCAGCAGCATTCACAGGAATTGTAGGTTGTGTAATATGGTTAATAACCAGAAAAAATGACAGAAAAAATATTGGAAAACGTGAGGGGTATTTAATTGTTTCGCTAACCTGGATAATAATTTCATTATTTGGAACACTACCCTTTATATTAAGCGGAACAATTTCGAACTTTGCTGATGCATTTTTTGAAACAATGTCTGGCTTCACAACTACCGGAGCAACAATATTAACAGATATTGAAGCCCTGCCAAAAAATATTCTATACTGGAGAGCTATGACTCATTGGATTGGTGGTATGGGTATTATTGTACTTACCGTAGCGATCCTGCCGTTTTTAGGAATTGGAGGATTGCAATTGATGATTGCCGAAATGCCAGGTATCACCCCCGACAAGCTCCATCCACGAATAACTGAAACAGCAAAGCGCTTTTGGGCTATTTACGTTATATTTACGGTTACAGAAGTATTGCTGTTATGGTTAGGTGAAATGGACTTTTTTGAATCAGTATGCCATTCATTTGCAACCATGGCAACCGGGGGGTTCTCCACCCGAAACGACAGCATCGCGGCTTTTATGCCATATTCGCAATACGTTATAATCGTTTTTATGTTTTTTGCAGGCACAAACTTTACGCTTCATTACTTTGCAATGCACCGCCAGTTTAACAAGGTCCGTTCCAATGAAGAGTTTAGGATGTACTTTTGGATTATAGCCATAATATCAGTATTTATAGCATTGGGACTAACCATTGTTGATGGTCTAAATATTGAAATGTCGTTCCGTGATTCCCTCTTTACAGTAGTGTCAATACTAACAACCACAGGCTTTGTAACAGCCGATTATTCCATTTGGCCTTCATTTTTATGGATGTTAATATTTGCATTGATGTTCATTGGTGGTAGCGCAGGTTCAACTGGTGGAGGGGTGAAAATCATCCGGCATTTGTTGCTGATAAAGAACTCATTACTTGAAATGAAACGGTCAATTCATCCCCAGGCAATAATACCGGTAAAATATAACGGGAAATCAGTTTCACAACAGATTATTTTCAATGTAATGGCATTTTTTCTTATTTATATACTCGTATTTTCATTCGGAATAATAACCATGTCGATGCTTGGACACGATTTCCAAACCTCCATTGGTGCAACAATTGCTACTTTAGGAAATATTGGTCCGGGAATAGGAAATGTTGGCCCTGTAGATAACTATGCTTTTTTCTCACCGGTTGCAAAATGGTTTCTGTCGTTTTTAATGCTGCTTGGCAGACTAGAATTGTTTACAGTGCTTATAGTGATTTCTCCGGCATTCTGGAGAAGGTAGGTATGAACTAATTGATATATACAGTATATTACAGATTATTTTTTTACAAGTCCGGTAATGATGAAAAAAATCTTTTCAAAAACTATATCCAATAGGCAAGCATCAGACTCAGGTATGGCACTGGTGCTGATTTTAATGTTATTTGGACTGTTCACAAAAAACAATGTGTTTTATCATATAGCAATCCCGGTATTAATATTAAATATGATATTCCCCAGGATTTTTTATTTATTTGCCATTGTTTGGCTTGGCATTTCAGAATTATTAGGGGCTATTGTGTCAAGAATTTTTCTAACAATAGTATATGTAGTACTAGTTATTCCTGTTGGTTTATATCGACGAATAATAGGAAAAGATACATTGCGATTAAAGGATTTTAAAAAAGAAAGAACTTCTGTGATGATGGATCGAAATTATAAATTTTCATCACAAGACATTGAAAAACCATATTAAACATAATTATTAATTTATGGAATTCTTGAAAGACATGTGGGCGTTTTTAGTTGTTCGTAAGAAGTTTTGGTTATTACCACTTATTTTGGTGCTGCTGCTTTTCGGTGTATTAATAATTTTCTCAAGTGGTACCGCCATTGCGCCGTTTATTTATTCTATTTTCTAACCATCAAACTTATAAAATGGCAACTGCAATTTTAGGAATTTCAGCCTACTATCATGATAGCGCAGCCGCATTAATTATTGATGGTGAAATAGTAGCTGCTGCCCATGAAGAACGATTTACAAGAAAAAAACATGATTCTTCATTTCCCATTAATGCTGTGAAATATGTTCTTGAAGAAGCTGGAATTGAAACTAGCGAATTAACCGCCATTTCATTTTACGATAAACCGTTTATTAAATTTGAGAGATTACTGGAAACCTATCATGCATTTGCACCTAAAGGCTTGCCCAGTTTTCTGTTATCGATACCTGTGTGGATAAAGGAAAAATTATTTATCAAGAAATTATTGAGGGATGAGCTTGCAAAATTAGGGATTGAAAAAACACCATTACTCTTTCCCGAACATCATTTATCTCATGCTGCCAGTGCTTTCTATCCATCGCCTTTTAAAAACGCTGCAATACTAACTATTGATGGGGTTGGTGAATGGGCTACAACTACTACTGGATATGGAGAAGGGCACGAAATTAGTATCATGAAAGAATTACATTTCCCGCATTCTTTAGGGTTACTTTATTCAGCATTTACTTATTATACGGGGTTTAGGGTAAATAGTGGAGAGTATAAGCTAATGGGGTTGGCTCCTTATGGTGATCCAAAGTCCCCTCAGACAATTGATATCAAGAAAAAAATATTGGAAGAACTGGTTGACATTCGCAAGGATGGTTCCCTGTTGTTAAATATGAAGTATTTTAAGTTTGCCACAGGTTTAAGGATGACCAACGACAAAAAGTGGACTAAGCTGTTTGGAATACCACCAAGAAATGCAGAGTCGGAAATATCACAGCCGTACATGAATATGGCACTTGCCATTCAACAAGTTACTGAAGATATTATTCTTAGTATGGCTATCACTGCAAAAGAGCTAACTAATTGCGACAACCTTGTTATGGCCGGTGGGGTTGCACTTAACAGTGTTGCCAATGGCAAACTAATGACCGCAGGAATATTTAAAGAAATATGGATTCAGCCAGCAGCTGGTGATGCAGGTGGAGCCCTGGGGGCTGCTTATTTGGGATGGCATTTATGGAAAGGTGAAGAACGACCTCTAATCAATAAACCCGATTCGATGAAAGGTGCTTACCTTGGCCCTGAATTTGATGACAGAAGTATTTTAAGTGTTATCAGGAAATATAATGCTAACTATGAATACTATGATGATTTTGATGAGTTGACAAAAGTTGTGGCCGCAATAATTTCTCAAGGTTATGTAGTTGGATGGTTTCAGGGGAGAATGGAATTTGGGCCACGTGCATTGGGAAATAGAAGTATACTGGGTGATGCCAGAAACCCCGATATGCAAAAGAAAATGAATCTTAAAATAAAATATCGTGAAGGATTCAGGCCTTTTGCCCCAACCGTACTTGAGGAGGATATACATGAATATTTTGAATGGGATGTGACTTCACCATATATGTTGCATGTTATGCCCGTTAAAAAGGAAAGACTTTTTTCATTACCTGAAAATTATAATGAGATGAGTCTTTATGATAGATTATATTTTGTTCGTTCGGATATTCCCGCAATAACGCATATTGATAATTCTGCACGTATACAAAGCGTTAATAAAGCCACAAATCCGAGATATTGGAAGCTTATTACTGAGTTTAAAAAACAAACAGGTTACGGAATAATTGTAAATACTAGCTTTAATGTTCGGGGAGAACCTATTGTTTGTACACCTGACGATGGGTTTCGTTGTTTTATGCGAACAGAAATGGACTATCTGGTAATAGGTAATTATTTATTTGCCAAATCAAAACAAGGGGAGCTGGTCAATGATTCAAACTGGAAAGAAGAATTCAAGTTGGATTAAATCACTATGCGCTACTTTAATCTGTTTAATGTTTCTTTGGCGTAAGCCATATGAGCTTCAGGTTGGGGATGCTTCCCCTGGTATTCACTAGTTGAAACATTATATTTTTTAATTGCACTTTCCCCATCTACGAAAATGATATTAGTATGATCTGCAATCGCTTTTAATAACTCATCATTGGGTCGATCATTTAATTTAGTTGGCATATGTAAAACAATAATCTTTGTTTTGTTAGAAAATATATTTTCAATACCCGTAAAATAAAAGTCATATAACTCGTAATCACTTACTTTATTATTGGAAATAATCCCCCTTGCATTTCCATAGGTCATTTTGTTTTTAACAAAGACATAAACAAATTTGGGAACGGCAGCAAATATTTTTATGAACTTCTTAATACTTAGGTTGGGTCCATCTTTTCTGTATAAAGTTGCTAATTCAAAAACCTGCTGAGTACTTATTGGATATTTTATCATTATTCCATCGTCATTTTTGGTGATAAAGGCAGCTGTTAAAGGAATATTTTTTGAAGCAATGGGGGGGAATGGTGTTCTGGAACGATTGGTTAGCCCTCTCCAACAACCCAGAACAACAATACTTGGTCGAAGGGTATCTAATATCCCATTATCATTTAATTTTTGTGCCTTAACCAAAGCATGGATATATGAAAATGAAGAAACACCATAATTATAAGCTGGTAAACCCAAACTGTCGGCAATAAGTTGAGTAAACGTTTGATCCGATTCAACCTCATCACCATAAGTTACTGAACAGCCCAAAGATAAAACTCCACCAGATTGATATGTATCCGGATCATCATTTTCAGCAATTCTATACCCAAATTTGTGACTTTTTACATAGTAACTGCTATCTGAAATATATCCTGAAATATTTGGCGAAAAATCAAACCCGATACCTGGATCATAAACATAGGCACCAGCCGGCCAACGTCCGGGGTTTTGTGCCATTTTTTCTAATTGGTTATGAATCTTAAATGTAAGGACGGTGTTGAAAACAGCAAATATCAAAACAATAACAACAACCATATAGATGATAAAATTGCGTCTTTTTTTATTTAGATAGTTCATAAGTCTTCTCTCTTTACAATAAATAAAACAGTGTTGTTAAAAATATATCCAATACAAATATACAACTGTAAATCCAACAAAAAAAGTAATCCCCAGCCATGATAAGGTTCTCAGAAAAATTCCAGGGACTGCTTCCTTTGGCATATGTTTATCGGTTACAACTCTGAGGTTGAGCCATGCTAATACCGGAGCTACTAAAAATGATAAAGTTGTTGCAATACTTACCATTGTTCCCATCGAACTACCAGCAAAAGCAATTATCATTAACGATCCAATAATTAGAACCCCCAACCATATCCAGATAAGTATCTGCTTATTTTTTATTTTTTTCCAACTACCAGGGAACAAATGTTGAAAAACCGGACTTAGCACCCTTGGATATGCATCTAATACAGTTATTGTTGTGCTAATCATAGTTGCTGTTGCAGCAATTGAAACTATCCAATATGCCCAATCTCCAAGGCTTGTGGTATACATTCTGATAAGCTGTTCTGAAAATGTGGTTCCGTTTGGAGAAAATTGTTCGCCTGTGCCATACATAACAAGGGCTCCCATCAAAAGAAAGCCCAATGCAAGAATAGCCGTTCCAATATAACCAACCCTAAATTCAGTTAAGGCATCCTTTAGCTTTGGCATATATCCTATTTCTTTGGCTTTGGCAATATTCCATACCGACGACCATACCGAAACATCAATAGGAGCAGGCATCCATCCAACAAATGCAATCATAAAAAACACATCAGCGCCCCTTGTCCAGGTGAACTTGGTTAGTGCTTCAGGAGTTACAACCTTATTGATTCCAATAGCTGCAAAAACAGCGATAATAGTTGATAATGCCAATAACACAATAATGTATTTGATCACTTTGTCAAGAAGTGAGTATTTACCAATAACCAAAATTAACAGTGCTACTAATAGGATAATAATGCTTAGTACAGTAATGTTAATATTTATGTCAAAAACATATGAAATTAAGCCTACTGTAACAACGGTAATTGCTGCCTGAAAAATAAACATTGAACAGAAGGTTACAAAGGCATATAAACTTACTGCCCACTTGCCAACTTTGTTGTAACCATCCACTAGATTATTCCCTGTTGAAACAGCATATCTGGGTCCAAATTCAAAAAACGGGTATTTTAGAATATTTGCTAGTATTAACACCCAAACCAAATCAAAATTAAACATCGCCCCTGCTCGTGTTGATTGTACCAGGTGAGATACACCAACAGCAGCACCGGCATAAAGTAGTCCCGGGCCAAGTATTTTAAGAAGATTTTTCGATTTCATTGTTGCTGTTTTTAGAGATTACACAAAGTTATAATTTTAAGTAACTTTGCAATTGTCACATAATCTTTAATGTGATATTGACTAATAATTAATAATTCTATTGAACTTAAATCTAAAAACTTAGTAGGTCATTTAATGACTACACTTCGACCAGAATTAATCGATTACTAATAACAAATTATCCAATGGCCAATTAACCAATACAAATGACCCCCTTCAATAATCCCCAATTAAAACTAGCCTACGAGTTTGTTCAATTTACCGGGAAAAATATTTTTCTTACGGGAAAAGCTGGAACGGGCAAGACTACGTTTTTGCATAATTTAAAAAAGGTTGGCAATAAGCGCATGATAGTGGTTGCTCCCACAGGAGTAGCTGCAATAAATGCCGGAGGAGTTACAATACATTCATTTTTTCAGCTACCATTTGGGCCGCAAATTCCAGGTAATAGTTCTATGGATTACCGGCAAACTGATCAATCAAAAATTAGGAGGTTTAGCAAAGATAAAATCAATATTATCAGAAGTATTGATTTGTTGGTTATTGATGAAATAAGTATGGTAAGAGCCGATTTACTTGATGGTATTGATAGTACACTTCGTAGATTCCGCGATAGAAACCTTCCCTTTGGCGGGGTTCAGTTATTGTTAATTGGCGATCTTCAGCAACTGGCACCTGTTGTTAAGGAAAATGAATGGAACTTATTAAGAGGTTATTATGAAACTGCATTTTTCTTTAGTAGCAAAGCCTTGCAGGAAACAAAATATGTGAGTATCGAGCTAAGGCATGTATATAGGCAAAGCGATGAAGAATTCATCAAACTACTAAACCGTGTCCGGGATAATCTTATTGATAATGAAGTTATTGATGCATTAAATGCAAGGTATAACCCTGAGTTTGATTCATCTAATACAGGCCATATAATTCTTACAACACACAATGCAAAAGCAAGGGACATAAATGAATCCCGACTGATAGGGCTTGATGGAAAACCTCATCATTATCAGGCTAGCACTACCGGAAACTTTCCTGAATTTGCTTATCCAACTGATTATAAGCTAACCCTTAAAAATGGATCACAGGTGATGTTCATAAAAAATGATCCAAATCCTGAAAAAAGATATTTTAATGGAAAGATTGGTACAATAACAGAAATCAGTAATAACTCAATAACAGTTGAGTGTGTTGATGATGAAGAACCAATATCGGTTGAGAAATTATTTTGGGAAAAGGTGAAATATACCCTTGATGAAAAGAGCAAAGAGATAAAAGAATCTATAGAAGGAACATTTGTGCAGTATCCCCTTAAACTAGCATGGGCAATTACCATTCATAAAAGTCAGGGACTTACCTTTGAAAATGCAATTATTGATGCACAATCTGCATTTGCTCACGGACAGGTTTATGTTGCACTTAGCAGATGCAAAACATTAGAAGGTTTGGTTTTGAGTTCCAAGATTCACGCAAAAAGCGTGGTAAACGACACTACTGTAAACAGTTTTACGAAAGATGTTGAAGAGAATCAACCGGGTGAAATGGAACTTAACGAGTCGAAAAAACAATTTCAAAAAGATCTTCTTCTAAACCTATTTGATTTTGTTTCACTTCAAAGATTGGTTAATTATTCGATTAAACTATTTCAGGAGCATTTTGCAAGTGTTTTAAATAACCCCATCAATGAACTTACAAGTGCAAGCAATATAATTTCAAGTGAAATTGTTTTGATATCAAATAAATTCAAAGGTCAATTGGAGATGATGTGTTCAGAAAATGGGAATATTGAAGAAAACCTCCAGCTACAGGAAAGAATTAAAAAAGCCTCACCCTATTTCATCGAAAAACTAAAGAGTGCCCTTGAAACAACGTTAAACGAATTTATTCTGGAAACGGACAATAAAGTTACGCGAAAATACATCAATAATGTACTTGGTAATATCAATCATGAATATGCATATAAATTAGGCTGCTTAACTGCATGTATTAACGGCTTTAATACAGAAGAATATCTAAAAGCAAAAGCTCTTGCTTCCATAACTGAAACCTCCTCTCCATCCAAACGAAAAGTACCAAAAATGGAAGCAACCGGAGATGAGCAACCTGAGCTATACAGAATTTTAAAAGCATGGCGTGATGCGAAAGCAGATGAACTCGATTGGCAGGTTTATCGTGTAATACAACTCAAAACCATGCGCGAGATTTGTAAACGGCTACCAACAAACCCGGTGGCTTTAAGCCTGATTACAGGCATGGGTAAGGTAAAAATGGAACTGTTTAGCAATGAATTACTGGAAATTGTAATTGATTATTGTGGTGAGTATAAGAAAACTTCCCCGGTAGATGAGGATGAAAAAGTACCCACAAAAAAACCAAAAGAAGACACTAAAGAAGTAACATTAAAGCTGTGGAAAGAAGGTAGAAGCATTGAAAAAATTGCAAATGAACGTGGATTTGTAGTTTCAACAATCGAAAAGCATTTAACTCATTTTGTAAGAAATGGACAATTGCCCGTATCAGAGTTAATTGAGCAGGAAAAACTGGATCAAATCTCTGATTATTTCTTAAACCATCCTGCAAGTACTACCACTGAAATCAAAGAAGGGCTTAATAATTTATATACTTATTCTGAGTTGCGATTTGTTTTGAATCATTTGGTTTTTACCGGTGAGATAATTAAAGATTCAATAATTAATTAACCTTTTCAATCACAATTGCGATACCTTGTCCAACACCAATACACATGGTACAAAGGGCTAATTTTGAATTCGTTCGTTGTAACTGATACATGGCCGAAGTAATCAGTCTTGCCCCACTCATACCAAGTGGATGCCCAAATGCAATTGCACCTCCAAGTGGATTCACCCTTGGATCTTTATCATCGATTTTAAGTTCACGCATACAACCCAATGCTTGTGCAGCAAATGCTTCATTCAATTCAATGATATCCAATTGATCAATACTTAAACCCAATTGTTCTAGCAAATTATTGGTTGCAGGAACAGGTCCCATTCCCATAACCCTAGGAAGCACCCCTGCTGTTTTCATCCCTAATATTTTTGCCCGTGGCGTTAGTTTATATTTTTTCACCGCTTGCGCTGATGCAATAATCAAAGCAGCAGCACCATCATTTATTCCTGATGCATTACCTGCTGTTACTGTTCCATTGTCACCCAATATTGCTTTTAAATTTGCTAATTTATCCAAACTGGTCAAACGGGGATGTTCATCAATATTAACAATAATTGGATCAGCTTTTCGCTGTGGAACAGGTACATTAACAATTTCATCATAAAACAGCCCGTTCTTTTGTGCGTTGGCTGCTTTTTCCTGACTCCATAAAGCAAACTTATCCTGATCTTCACGGCTGATTTTAAAATCTGAAGCTATATTTTCAGCAGTCTGTATCATTGATTCTGTGCCATATTTCTTATCCAGTGCTTTGTTAATAAATCTCCAACCCATAGTTGTATCGTACAATTCCTGTGATCTTGAATATGCTTCGGTTGGTTTTCCCATAACAAAAGGGGCACGTGACATACTTTCGACTCCGCCAGCAATAATTATTTCAGCTTCACCCGCTTTAATTGCCCTGGCTGCGGTTCCTATTGCATCCATTCCCGAACCACAAAGCCTGTTTAAAGTCAGTCCTGGAATTGTTTCAGGATAACCTGCTAATAATAACGACATCCGGGCAATATTCCTATTATCTTCACCAGCCTGATTAGCACAACCCAGCATTACATCATCAATGGCATTCCAGTCTAAATTGGGGTTTCTATCCATTAAAGCCTTTAATGGAATAGCTGCCAGATCGTCGGTACGAACTGACGCTAAAGAACCTCCGTACCGACCTACGGGTGTTCTCACTGCATCGCATATAAATACTTCTATCATATAAAAATATAAATTACTTCAAGTTTTCGATTTTTGATTTTAACAATCTAAAACCATCTAACATTCCTTGGGAAAGTTTATCCACTTCTTTTTGAGTTAGCACCGTTGAAAACATACAGGCGCATGTATTGATCATCATTATATTTTCGTTAAAAAACAAATAATCCAATAATTCATTAATCACATCTGTTGTTTCTTTGGTTTGATATGCATCACGATAAGTGGTAGGTGGATTTTCTTTCAAATGTATCCGGAACATTGATCCGGCACCAGTTATAGAAACAGGGACATCAGCAATTTTAATGGCATCCTCAATCTGATTTCGGGCAATCCGGGTTAACGCATTTAATTTCTCAACAGCTTCTTTATTGAACATCTCCATGGCAATTCTTCCTGCTGTCATTGTGATGGGATTTGCTGAAAATGTGCCTGAATGAGGAAATAATAATTTCGATTCGCGTGGATCCAATACCTTCATCACATCAGAACGACCGGCTACAGCACCAACAGGAAAACCACCGCCTATGATTTTACCCAAAGCCGTTAAATCTGGTCTCACTTTATAATATGCTTGTGCACCACTATAACTTGCACGGAATGTTACTACCTCATCAAATGCTAATAAAGCATTATTTTTGTGAGTCCAATTATATAAAGCCTCGACATAATCATTATCGGCTTTTATTAACCCGGCCCTATGAGCAACCGGATCAAGAACCACCGCAGCCAAATCATCTTTATGTTGCTCTAAAATATTTAATGTCCGCTCGATATCGTTGTATGGAAAAACAACCACATCATTTAAAACGGCCTGTGGGGTTCCATAAGCCAAAGGAACACTATTTGGATTATCGATATCTCCCCAATTCGAAGGATTTGCAGTTTGACTAACCTCTGCAAAATCGTATGTTCCATGGTAAGCGCCTTCTGCTTTTGCAATTTTTGGACGACCTGTAAAAGCTCTTGCAGCCTTTATCATGGTCATAACTGCTTCTGTGCCTGAATTAACAAATCTGATTTTTTCAAATGCGGGAACCCTATCGCATAGTAACTGAGCATATATTACTTCTATTTCAGTAGCCATAGTATATGCAGTGCCTTTACGTAATTGTTCAATTACCTCCTCGATAATTGCGGGATGCGCATGCCCATGGATTAATGCGGCCATATTATTGGCAAAATCAATTCGTTGCACGCCATCGGTATCGGTAACATGACATCCGCTTGCACTAGCTGCATAATGTGGATGTGGTTTGCGAAAAACGGTGTTTCTGCTTACACCTCCTGTAAGTACATTAATCGCCTGGTTATAAATCTCCTCGCCTGTTCTCTTTTGCTTAGTTGGGTTTGAATTCTGATTATCCATTTTGGTATATTTACTTTTTAAGCCGAAAATTTTTTTTTAGGATTTACTTTTTTACAGTTGGATATTGAAATAATTTAGCTCCGGTTTTTTGCTGCAGGTATTCAAAACTTACACCGGGAGCCAATTCTTTAACAAATAAACCATCGTGGGTAACATCAAGGACTGCCAAATCAGTATAAATTTTATCAACTACGGCCTTCCCTGTCAATGGGTATGTGCAATTTTCAACAATCTTTGGTTCTCCTTCCTTAGTATTATGCTGTGTAATAACAAATATTGTTTTTACACCAGCCACCAAATCCATGGCTCCACCAACAGCAGGAACAGCATTGGGCTCACCAGTTGACCAGTTTGCCAGATCGCCTTGTTCAGAAACCTGCATGGCTCCTAGTACGCAAACGTCAATATGTCTGCCACGAATCATTGTAAAACTATCGGCATGATGAAAAAAACAAGCACCAGGAATTGCTGTTACATGTTTCTTTCCAGCATTAATTAATTCAGGGTCTTCATAACCTGTTTTTGGAACAGCACCCATTCCAAGTAATCCATTTTCGGTATGATAAATTACTTCCCTGCCTTCCGGAACAAAATCTGCAACCAGTTCCGGAATACCAATTCCCAGGTTTACATATGCTCCATCGGGAATATCAATGGCGGCTTTCTGCGCCATTTGATTACGATCCCAACCTTTTTTACTTTCTGTTATTACCATGGGTACCTCCTGTCTTCCGAAACCAATTTAGATTCATCAGCCGGATTAGTTATTTCAACAACTCTTTTTACAAAAACGCCAGGTGTTACAACTATTTCAGGGTCGATATCACCAAGATTAACAATTTTTTTTGCCTGTACTATTGCTATTTCTGCGGCAGTACACATAATTGGCCCGAAATTTCTGGCAGTTTTATTATAGATCAAATTTCCATAACGATCAGCTTCTTTACATTTAACTAAAGCAAAATCAGCTTTTATTGCATGTTCCATTACATAGGTTTGCCCATTAAAAACACGAATTTCCTTACCTTCAGCTAATGGAGTATTAACAGAAGTTGCTGTATAAAACGCAGGAATACCCGCCCCTCCTGCCCTTATCCGTTCCGCAAGTGTTCCCTGAGGAACCAGCTCAAGCTCTATTTCCCCTTTTTTAAATAATTCCGGAAAAACAGTAGAATTAGCAGTTCTTGGAAATGAACATATCATTTTTCCTACCTGTTTATTCTCGATAAGTGCTGCAAGCCCAACATGGCCACTCCCGGTATTATTACTAACAACAGTAAGGTTATTTGCACCATGATCGATTAAGGCATGAATTAATTCGATTGGGCTTCCTGCTTCACCAAACCCGCTAATCATAATAACTGCCCCGTCAAAAATATCTTTGACTGATTCAGATGCTGATTTTACTATTTTATTAATCATTATTGTTTCGTTTAACAATTATATCGTAAAAGTAGATTTTATTTTTTCGTTAAAGTTTCCTCAAGGGAATTTTCAAGTATATATAATTCATCTTCGAAGAAAAACTTGTCGGTATCAAATGGTTTAAGTTTTTCCATAGTATTTTCTTTTTCATCATATCTGGCAAGGTAAACCTTATCCATCCATTCCATATTTCTACTTTCATTAAACTTTAATGCAAATACTTTTTGTCCGTTTATCTCCGTTACACCAAGTAAAGATGTTTTACCTCCGGAAGATGTCATGGTTATATATCTTGAAGGACGGCTAATTGAAGGTAACGACCTGTAAACTTTGTTAAATACCGTATTTATATCAGCCAATGGTACTGTGAAGTAGTGATGTTCGCCTGTAGGACGGGCACAATACATCGAGTGAAAACCAACAGTTAACATAGCAAATATATTTCCTAAATCAATCCAGTTCTGTGCTGATTTGTCCACGTCAATAGTTCCATCTCCTTTTGTAAATAAACTAATGTGGTTCATTACAGGGCTTTGACTTTTTATGACTATCCCGTTTGCCCTTAATCTTCGTATGGCAGCAATAGTACTAATATTAAGCACTTCACGAGGGGTTGAAAAATGTGTCATCCACGATACCTGAATTCCATTATCAATCATCCTTTTAAATAAGGTTATAATTTTACTGTATTCAGAAGTTAAAATTAATTCAGGATGAAAGGTTAAGGCACGTGAACCGAGTCTCAAGGTTTTTATATGGGATAATCCGGGATCATCAATAATAGGAAGAACATATTGTTTAAGTCTTTCATATGGCATATAACCTGCATCACCGCCAGTAATAAGCACATCGGTAATTTCTTTGTGCAGTTTTAAGTATTCATGAACCTGTGCAACTTCTTTTTGTAAAAACATATCTTCATCACCACGAACTTGTGCATGCCTAAAACAATAAGTACAAAATGCAAAACAATTTTGAGTCGTTTTATCGAATATAAGGTGACATTGTGGATATTTGTGCTGTCCACCTTCAACTATTTCCAGTAAGCCCCCCTGATTTTCAAAACATGGCTTATTTAACTTTTGTTTTCCATCATGGGGATTTGTTTTTTTAATGTAATCATCAACTATCTTCTTTCTATCAACATCATTAATAGAATTGATGTATAGATTAACCATTTCGGTTTTTATCATTCCGGGTTGTGGGAAAACTAATTGAAAAATTGAATCGTTGGTAAAATCCTGCCAGTTAATAGAGTTTAGAACATGTTTTGTTGCTAAAAACCGGTAGATTTCAATAAAACACTCACGCTCTTTAATATATCCAATTTCAATTCCGTTTTTTTGTAATATTCCTACTATTTCCCTAAACCCTGTTAATCCAGCATAGTGGTTTTTACCTTCAAACAGAAATGCAGATACTTCAAATATTCCGGAACTTGATGGGTAAGCATTATGTAACCTGTTTAATAAACCTGCTGGTAGTAGATTTTCATTTTCAATAATAATTCTTGTGGAATCAGGGTAATTATAACGGTCTATCATTTTTTTTACATCAGAATGTAAAAACTTTGTTTTGTTAATTGAATTGTTCATAATCCTTAAACATTATTTAGTTAATTAAATCATACTTAATTATGTGAATAAAAATTTTAGGTGTTTGCTTGATTAACAATCCATATTAATTGTGCATGTCCCTTGCTTATATTGGTGAATAAGTGATATTGATTTGAATTAAAGTAAAAGCTATCCCCTTCATTTAATATGTATTTTTTTGTATTTAAAGTAACATCAAAGATTCCCTTTAAAACAAAGCAGAATTCTTGTCCGGGATTATTTGTTGTCATTATTTCGCTTGAATCTGCCCTTATTTTAAAATTAATTATAAAAGGATCCATTTGTTTTTGAGGGTCGTGATGAGACAACAAAAATAAACTTGCCCCATTTTTGTTTTGTTTAACAAACTTTCGTTTGTTAGAACTTAATAGTGGACTTTCAATAAAATTTTCATATTCGCCAATTAGATCTCCAACAGTTGTATGAAGAGCATCGGCTATTTTTTTTAGGGTTAAAATCGAAGGGAATGCTTTTGCTCTTTCAATTTGAGATATTAAACTTGGCGTAACGCCAATAGTATTAGCAAGATCATTGGTCTGAATATTAAGACTTTCCCTCTTTTTTTTTATCCTTTCACCCATTCGTTGCATAATACTAGTTTTAAGCTTTCCACAAACAAATTAAATTATACTTCACAAAGTAAATACAATTTATTTTATCGGGCAAAAGATTTTTTGAAAATAACAAGATTTAGTTTTTCTGACATATATTTGCATGAATCCTAACTATAGTATTAACACAATGATCAACAACGAAACTTGATCATTTTGTGAAAAGCAATCCAATGGTCTATTTCTGTCATTAACCGAAAGAATCCCGCTGTTCACCGATTTTCACATTCTATTAACAATTATTGAATTATTTTCGCCAATCGGTTAGTCCAAAAAGAATTATTATTGCCATAACTTTTTAATTAATTAGTCAAAATGAATATTCGTAAAGCCATAATTTCTATAGCTGTTGTTGCTGTAGTGATATTTTTAGCGATGATGCTAAGTCAGTATTTCGTTGATAACAAAGTTATTCCCGAATCCAGAGAGAAAGAAGACGCAAAACTTTTTGTGAAAGCACTACCTGTAACCTATGCGATTAATTCTTCCGGTATATCTGCAACGGGCAGGTTATCATCACAACATGCCGTTGATTTAAGTGCCGAAGTTTCGGGTCAGATTCTTCAGGGCAATGTTAATTTAAAACAGGGAAAATCATTTAACGAAGGCGACCTGTTAGTTCGGATTTTTGACGAAGAGGCAAAAAACAACCTGAAAGCAAGTAAGAGCCGTTTTTTAAACGGGATTGCCGGAATACTTCCTGACATGAAGATTGATTTTCCTTTAAGTTACCAAAAATGGCTTAAGTTCTTCAACGATATAAATATTGACAAATCTTTACCAGAACTTCCAGATATTGATAGTGATAAGGAGAAGGTGTTTTTAGCCAGCCGTAATATCCTTAACGATTATTACACAATTCTGGGCTCTCAAATCCGGTTATCAAAATACAATATTTATGCCCCATTTAATGGTTCATTTACAAATGTAATGATGCAAGTTGGTTCAATTGCAAATCCCGGAAGCAAAATCGCCACTATGATAAAAACCGATCAACTTGAGCTGGAAGTCCCTATTAGGGTTGAAGATATTTATTGGGTTAATATTGGAGACGATGTAACTGCTACAACAAAAGATGGCTTGTTAAGCTGGGCTGGAAAAGTTGTCCGCAAGTCTGATTATATTGATCCAAATTCACAATCAATAACAGTATATGTAGGTCTTGAACCTACCAAATCAAAGCCACTATATCAGGGACAATATCTAAAAGCGGTTTTTTCAGAAAAGAATCTTGAAGGTAGTATGGAAATACCAAGAAATGCCATTTTCAACAAAAATATGGTTTATACTATTGAAGATGGTAAAATAAACATACACAAGGTTGATATTCTTAAAACCAATGGAACAACTGTATTATTTTCCGGATTAGATGAAGGAACAATGGTAGTGGTTGAACCATTAATAAATGCTCACATAGGTACTAACGCCGAAATACTTAATTAAAATGAGAAAGTTGATTAGTACATTCGTAAAATATCCATTTTACGCTAATATTATAATCTTCATAATACTTATTGCCGGTACTTTAAGTGTACTCTCGATGAAGAAATCCTTTTTCCCCGAAATGGCATCAAAGGATGTTTTTGTTACCGTTTTCTATCCGGGGGCATCACCAAAGGAAATGGAAGAAGGTATTACACTCAGGGTTGAAGAGGCTATCAGGGGTATTGTGGGAATAAAAGAAGTTACTTCCACATCATCCGAAAATGTATCAAGTGTAAAAATTACAACCACTGGCGAATATGATATTGATGAAACCCTGGCAGAAGTAAAGAATGCCGTTGATGGAATTACTTCTTTCCCAGTTGATGCAGAAAGGCCGATTGTTTTTAAACAACGATCGGCAACCTTTGCCCTTTTCATGGGTTTATCAGGCGATGCTGATAAAATTACCCTTAAGGGATATGCCGATGAAATAGAGTACGACCTTTATAATTCGGGAATTATGTCGCAAATTACCATTGGCGGTTACCCCGATTTGGAAATATCGGTTGAGATTTCGGAAGAAAACCTGTTGCGATATAATTTGACCTTCGATGAAGTATCAAGGGCCATTGCTCAAAACAACCTTGATATGTCAGGGGGTCAGATACGCTCAGATATTGAGGAGATTATGATCAGATCGAGATATCGTACTGTTGTACCCGAGGAAATTGAACAGATTATCATCCGTGCAAATCCCGATGGCAGCTTTTTACGGATTGCAGATGTGGGAACCGTGAAAAAACAATTTGCAGATGTAGCCAGCCAGTCGTTAATGAATGGTAAACCATCAATTTCTTTTAATATTAACAAGCTTCCCGAAGAAGATCTTACGGAAATATCAGCATTTTGCAAAACCCTTGTTAAAGAGTTCAACGAAACCCACACCGATGCACAATTATATGTAACATACGATTTCCTTCAAATGCTTAAGGGTAGGCTTAATCTACTTTATCGTAATGGAGGTATCGGACTTCTCCTTATACTGATAACCTTGGGTTTATTCTTAAGTCTCCGACTATCTTTTTGGGTTGCTTTTGGAATTCCGGCATCGTTTTTATCAATGTTTATACTTGCGGCAGCCTATGGTATAACAATAAATATGATTTCCCTTTTCGGGATGATATTGGTAATAGGTATACTGGTGGATGATGGAATTGTAATCGCCGAAAATGTTTACACAAAGTTTGAAAAAGGGATGTCTCCCAAAAAGGCAGCTGTTGAAGGGACAATGGAGGTGCTTCCTGCTGTAATGACCTCTGTTACAACAACAATCATTGCTTTTTCACCATTATTCTTTATCGAAGGACGAATGGAATTTATGTTCGAAATGGCATTTGTTGTGGTATTTAGCCTTGCGTTCTCTTTACTGGAAGCATTTTTTGTATTGCCAGCCCATCTTGGCAGCTCATTTATTCTGCGCAAAAGTCAAAAACAAAATACAGGCAAAAAGATACGCGATTTATTGGAGAAGCTATTAACTTTCATGCGTGAGAAATTATACGGAAGTACCCTAAATTTTGTAATAAGGTGGAAGTATATCTTTATATTCACTCCATTGATAATGATAATATTAACCGTTGGCCTATTTGGCGGAGGGTTGATTAAAGCTACATTTTTCCCTTCAATTCCTTTCGATCAGTTCACTGCTGAAATAGCATTTAAACCCGGATCGGGAGAAGCTCAAACCCTTGAATACGTTAAAAAAATTGATGATGCAATTTGGGAAGTTAACAGAGAGCTAATGGATGAGCTTAATGATACTGCTAATTTTGTAAATTTCACCTTTGTTTCAACAGGTTCTGCATTTAACGGTCAGGAAGTTGGTTCACATGCCGGTAATGTGTTTGTACTGCTTCGCGATCTTGAAGACTCAGGTACATCAAGTTTTGAGATAGTTACCAGAGTTCAAAATAAACTGGGGCCAATCCCGGAAGCCGAGAAAGTTAAGATTGCAGGTAGAAACACATTTGGTACTCCTGTTTCAATTAGCCTTTTGGGTAAGGATATGGACGAGCTAAATGCGGCAAAAGATTATCTGTTAAGGGGCATGAAACAAATTAAGGCTCTCAATAATGTTACTGATGTTAATCCTGCGGGTAAACGTGAAATTCAATTAACACTTAAACCCAAGGCTTACTTTTTAGGATTTAGTCAGGCTAGTCTTACAAATCAGGTCCGTCAGGGTTTCTTTGGTGGACAAGCTCAGCGGTTACAGCAGGGAAAAGATGAGTTGCGGGTCTGGGTCAGGTACCCAAAAACTGACAGAATAAACATTGGTCAGCTTGAAAACATGAAGATTAAAACAATGGCTGGTGAATACCCTCTTAGCGAATTAGCCGAATATACTATCGATCGTGGGCCAGTTAGCATTAAACATTTTAACAGTGCCAGGGAAGTAAGGGTAGATGCTGATTTGTTAAATCCATATGACGCTGTTCCTCCAATCATTGAAAAAATAAGAACAGATATACTGCCGGTAATAGAAGAAACTTATCCGGGAGTAACAGTTGAGTATCAGGGTCAACAAAGAGACTCTAACGAGACCATGGAACAAATTATGAAGTATTTCAGTATTGCATTTGCTTTGATGTTTTTGGTTATTGTAATTCACTTTAAATCTTTTACACAAGGAGTTATTATTGTAGCAATGATTCCACTGGCATGGCTTGGTGCCACCTGGGGGCATGGAATAGAGGGTATCCCTGTTTCAATGTTAAGCACTTGGGGCATGATAGCGCTTTCGGGTGTGATTATTAACGATGCTGTCGTCTTCCTTTCCAAATACAACTCACTATTAGTTGAAGGTGTTAAGGTGCAAGATGCTGTTGTACAGGCAGGTAAAGCTCGTTTCAGGGCGATTGTTCTTACCACAATAACCACAACTGTTGGACTTTACCCAATTATACTGGAAAAAAGTTTTCAGGCTCAATTTTTAATCCCGTTGGCTGTTTCATTGGCATATGGTGTGTTAATTGGAACAGGGTTTATTCTAATATTTTTCCCTGTTTTAATACTAATTCTTAACGATTTTAAAAGAGCCTGGAAATGGACTTTTAGGAATATTAATTTATGGATTAAACTTGGTGATAGAAATTCAACTTTAACCGAGGAACAAATAGCTGCAATTAGAAAGTATCCTGAACCGGAAGAAGTGGAAAAAGCAATTATTTTTCACCATAGAACGCTTGATTAGAGATTTGAAAAAGAAATGATAATGAAAAATTCAAATAGTTATATAATGATTGTTTTGATTTTCCTTTCCGGGATTCTTACAGTCAACAACGCCAAAGCTCAACAGGAACTTTCCTTGGAAACAGCCATTCTTAAAGGGCTGGAAAACAATTTTCAGGTAAGGATTTTCGGGGAGTATTATAAATCAGCACAGCTAAACAATAGCTGGGGAACGGTTGGCCGTTATCCTTCAATAACTCTTGGGGTTAACAGCATCAACAGGTTCGATAATACCCCATCAACACAAAATCCCGACAACCGAAGTGAGTTATACACCAACCGGTTATCACCTTACGTAAATGTAAATTGGATTCTGTTTAATGGATTTTCGGTAAAGATGGGTAAAGAAAAACTTGACCTGTTGGAAAATTACTCGGCAGGGAATTCAGCCCTGGTAGTTGAGAATACGGTTCAATCAATTATCCTTGGTTATTATCTGGCACTACTTGAACAGGAAAGGTTAAAGGTATTAAAAGAAGTAAAAGACCTCTCAGGCGACCGTTATGAATATGAGATGATACGCAAAGACATTGGTAGTGCGGTTACCTTTGAAGTGTTGCAGGCAAAGAATTCGTTTTTAAGCGATTCGACAAATTACCTGCTTCAAAAGCTAAATGTCAGGAATGCGTTTCTTAGGTTAAATTTATTGTTGGGGGAGCCACCGGAAGTTAGTTTTGTGCTTGTTGACAGTTTTCAAACAGAGACGTATACGTATGATTTGAAAGATTTGGAACAAAAGATGATGTCGAGCAATAAAACTTTGCAAAATCAATACGTTAATCAAGAGATTCTTAAAAAGGGCACAGGCATTGCGAAGAGTGCCAGCTACCCATCTTTGATGCTAAATGCAGGAACAGATTATAATAAAGGGTATTACGATCTACCCAAGGATAATAATTACGACAGTCATTCATTTGACTATTACGCAAATTTCACACTTAGTTTTAACCTTTTTAATGGAGGGAACACGCGCAGTGCCATCCAGCAGGCAGGTATTAGTGAGCATATAGGTTTGTTGGAAACTCTTGAGATTAAACAAACTTTGGCCAACTTGTTGGTTAATCAATATGAACTTTACGATATTCGAAAGCAATTACTAAATGTTGCCAATTCAAATATGGAGAGTGCCGAGTTAAATATGCAGATTGCAACCGATAAATACCGCAATGGTACAATCAACTCATTTAACTTCCGTGATGTGCAGTTGATATACTTAAATGCCGCCCACCGCAAGCTAAATGCAATTTATGATATTATTGATACGCATACTGAGTTGTTGAGATTAACCGGGGGGATTGTTACGGAGAATTAGAGTCTGTAATCGACTTCTTTTACGATAGTATCTTATTGCCTTTTTCACTTTTCCTGCGGTAATTAAATACATAAACAGTTATATTGGTATTTCAAAACGAACTTTTGTGCCGGCAGGATTGCTTTTTTCATCCTCTAAATCTTCGATGAACAGCGTAATTTTTGATTTGAGTTTTTTGTTTAATACTTTTATCCTTTCTGAAGTTATTGATGTTGCCAGCGATTTATGATCTTTGTCATTATCCTGCATGATCTCCATTGCCTTTTTTCGGCCAATGCCATTATCTATTACTTCGTAAATTATGCTGTTATCTTCGAAATTAAAATTGATAGTGATATCACCCATGGTTTGTTTATTTCTAAAACCATGCTCAATAGCATTTTCAATGAAAGGTTGCCCCAGCATAGGTGGTATTTGGACACTAATGGTGTCAATTTTTTCATCAATAAAAATTGTGTAATCAAATTTTTCGGGGAAACGAATTTTCTGTAATGAAAGGTAATTTTCGATTGTAATGATTTCTTCTTCTAAGGGGATAGTTTCTTCTATTGAACTATCAAGTATATTTCGCACTAATTTGGAAAACATCGCCAGGTATTTACTGGCTTTAGCCGGTTCTTCATTAATAATTGAGTTTTGGATACTGGCTAGTGAATTAAAAATAAAGTGTGGATTCATTTGAGAGCGAAGTAGCTTTTGCTGGAGGTTTGCCTTATCATGTACTATCTCTAGACGGTTATGTCTAAGATAGAGAATTATAGCTATCATAAGAATGATTACAAATCCTGCAACACCAAAATTAATAAGCATTGTTTGTTGGTTATTACTTTGTTGAAGTTCTTTTTCTTTTTTAAGAAATTCGATCTGCTGTTTTTTTAGTTCATTCTCAGAATTTGCAAGTAAATAATATATTTGATTGCGAGTTTGCATTTGGTACAAGCTATCCAGAGCCTTGTGTCGATATTCGGAATATAATATAGCTTTATCATGTTGCCCCATGTATTGATATAACTCCATATAACCTGTATAAATATAATATTTTGACCACCATGAATAATTTATATCATTGTATATTCTGTCAAATTGAAAATAAATTGTTGTGTCTATTTCATGTGAATTGAGAGCTGTAATTTTTTTTAATCCAATATCCAAATAAAATTTCGACAGGTCATATTTCCCAATATCAGCATATAATTCTCCTAACCACCCTAATGTTGCGGCTCTGTTTTTGTATTTTTCACCATCTAATTTAACGCTTAAAGCTTTAAGGTAAAATTCTTCTGCTTTTTGATAATCAGGAGGGTAAATGTAATGGTGGTAGCATTCGCCAATATTTGATAAACTAATTTCTTTGTACAAATCAAAGTCACATAAATTAGCATAGTAATAACACGAATCTAAATATGGTATTGCATCCCATCCCCCGCTACGTTCATGTTCAGGCATCAAATCATCCCTCCATTCATAAGTTATACCAATATAATCGTATATGATAGTTAAGTGTTTTATCTCGTCTAGCTTTTTACAAGCTCTTAATGCTTCATGTAGGTTTAAAAAAGCACTATCAAATTGATTTGACCTAATATAAGAATAACCAATTTCATATGTTGCCACTACTTCTGAAATTTCGTTGTCAACATTCATAAATTCGGTTTTTGCTCGCCTGTAATACTCAATTGCTTTTAAATCGTTTTCTAAATATCTGCACAATGCTCCGATTTGCAAGAGCAGATTACCATATTGTTGTGAAGGCTTTAAATTCTCAAATAGCGAAACGGCAAACAGGTAATTAATCGTGGCGTTTTTAATATCTAACTTAAAATAGTATCCATTTCCTATATTGAAAACAGCCTCTGCTTCACCAAAGGAATAATTTAGTGATTTTGATAATTCCATTGCTTTGTTGGCATAATAAAAGCAACTATCTGGATATCTCTGTGATATAGAAGTAGCTACTAAGTTTAGATGATCGACTTTTTTTATACCATCAAAAAGTTCAGTTATTCCAATTAAACTGTCAATTTCAGATTTAAAGACAAATGTTCGTATTTGCCCGTATGAGAATGGATTAGATAGTAAAATAACAAAGAATAATATAGTACCAATGTTTTTAATCATAATTCGTTAAAAAATCATATTCCTGCTAATCTTTCAAACATTTCAAGCAATTGTTCACGTTTACGTGAAGCAACAGGTATTTTGCAATCGTTTTCCAGTATCACATATCCACCATCGGCTTTTTCAAACCTGTTTATATGTCGCATATTTATCAGATACGATTTGTGCACCCTGTAATAACCTACATCACTGAGCATTTCATCATATTCTTTTAGTGTGTTTGAAACCATTATCTTTTTGTTATTCAAAAGGTGGATATTTGTATAACCACCTTCCGATTCACAATAATTAATATCCCGGATTTTCACAAGATGAATATTGTTGTGGGTTTTAAGGATGATTTTTCTGTTGACATTATCTTCTGGTTTTAGGTTGTCCTTTAAAGTGTTAAGCTGTGTATTAAAATCTTTTTGAACCAGACTTTCTGCTTTGCAAACAGCTCCCTTTAATTCATCAGGATCAATAGGTTTAAGGAGATAATCAATGGCGCTAAATTTAAAAGCTTTAATTGCAAACTTATCGTATGCCGTAATAAAGATTACTTTAAAATCAACAGGCTCTAATAGTTTTAGCAAGTCAAATCCGGTTCCGTCTCCCATTTTAATATCTAACAGAACAAGGTCGGGATGGAATTTATGAATTGCTTCCACCCCGCTTTTGACACTATCAGCCGTTGCCACCGATTTTATATTAGGACAAGTCTGTTTTACCAGCTTTTCCAATGTTTGGCGTATGTGGGCTTCGTCATCTATTATGATGGTGCGGAGCATGTTAAGGTCAGAATTTTTTCTAAAGATAGACATAATTATTTAAATTCAAAAATTCGCTGTTATGATTTTATGCAGTGGGGATATTATTTGATGCTAAATAATTTAGTAAAATCAAAGGTTGCCATTTGTGGAGCACAGCTATTTATTTATCATCAATTTCTTTCTGATTTTCGTATCATGGGTGACGATTTCCACAAAACAAAGCCCTGTATTAAATGATGAAACATCAATCTCATTGGTTAATGGTTTCAACTTGAGCACCAATTGTCCAACTGTGTTGTAAATAGTTACGCCAATTATGTGTGTTTCACCCTTACTTAAAATGGAAATTTTATTAGTTGCAGGATTTGGATAGATTATAAACTTATCGTTAAGTATAACTTCCTTTGTGCTAACCGCTTCGCAAGCTTGTTCCACTTCTTGCTTGCTATTGCAGCCGGGGGCGTTGTCATGGATTACAACGGTTCCGTTTGGAGTAGAAAGGTAATCACAGATACTTTTAACCTCACAAGTTGTTAAATGATCATTGTTTATTATATATAGGCTATCTATGGTAGATGGGTCAATATTATCCAGTCCTGCTAAACTAGTTAGTCCATTATTTCCATCAAGTGTAAGCCGTCCTCCAATAGAGGTAATGTTTTCTATGGCTAATAAACTATTCAATAAGTCACAAGAAAGAATTGTAATGCTACCACCTATTGAGCTTAATGTTTCCAACCCGGATAAACTGGTTAAAAATATATTACCACCTAAATCCAATCCTCCTAAAGAGGTGAGTGAGCTGAGACCTGTTAGATCAACTAGGTTTGATCCCCATATATTAATACTACCCCCAACTGAGGTTAAAGCCTCCAGCCCTGTAAAGTTTGATAGGGAATATTGATGAAGAAGTGTAATGTCTCCTCCAATGGAAGTTAATGAGTTGAGTCCGGTTAAACTAGTTATACATGAACCGCCAAGGTGGAATTCAGCGCCAATAGTGGTTAGTGCATTAAGGCCTTCTAAATTTGTAATTGGGATATTCGAGCAATTAAAATCAAAATCTCCCCCTATGGATGTTAAGGCGTTAAGTCCTGTCAAATTTGTAAGCGTTATATTTGCGCTAACAAATTGAAAATCTCCTCCAATAGAAGTTAAGGAATCGAGTCCTGTTAAATTTGAAAGTGTACCACTAAAACAACTAAAATCAAAATCTCCCCCGATAGATGTTAAAACACTTAATCCATGTAAATTGATAAGGTCATCTCCAATAATGGTGACACTACCTTCAATTTCAGTACAGTTTGGATAATTGATCTGGAAATTATTAATTTGTTCCTGGTTGTAAAAAGTTATTCCTTCCGGCAGGCAGCCCTGCGAAAAGGCAATACCGTAGCTGAAAGCTATTGCTGCCATAATAAGTGTAAATTTTTTCATGACGTTTAATTTGGTTAGTATTTCTGTTTCTTAGCTTGCATATAGCGGATAAATAACTGCTTTTAATTTCATGGCTTTTTATATTAGATAATTAGTTGTTAGATAATAATTATTGGAGTTGTTTTACAATTTTATTATTTTTCTGGTAATAGTTTCATTGGCAATGTTAAACTTAAGGTAGTATGTGCCTTTTTGAATATCATTAATATTAAGCGTGTGCTTTTGATTGCCCGGAGATTGTATTCCTAAATCAAATTCCATTACTTTTTGTCCTATAATGGAGAATAATTCAACATAAGCTTTTTCGGATTGTTGTATTGTAAACTGTAGATTAATCTGATCATTGGTTGGATTGGGATAAATCACAATATTTTCAAGTGCTGTATTATCTTCAATTCCTAAGAATTGCCCATAAAAAGCCGACCAGCCATGACTTCTTACACTACTGTTTGTAGCAAATAGTAATAACATACTACCACTTGGTGATGATACAGGTGTGGGTGGTTCATCATAATAGCCACTGTATTGAGCCAGAACTTCCTGAGATTGTGGATCAATAATTCGTAAATAATCATTTTCAGCTTCAGTATCGAAATAATCGAAGTAAAGGGTTAATGTACTATCACAGCCTTCTGGTTGTAAATACCACATACATGTTCTGCTATTATTATAGTAAAATTTGCCACTTCCATCATCAAAACGAAATATGGAATCGGTAACTAAATCCTGGCCTGAACAAAATATGGGAATCTTAGAACTATAATTGATATAAAAACCAGGGCCGGTATTTTGTTCATTGCTTGTAAATTCTACATATAATTGATTACCTAATGAAACAATGGGGTCGGGAATATTATCTCCTGTAATTTCAGCAAGTATAGTTGCACTATTGTTCATCCCATCATAAATTCTTAGATAATCACCCTCACCCAATTGGCTACGAACAACATTAAGGGTAATACTTGTCACTGAATCCATTTCATTTTGAGGGTCGATTAGCCATGAAGCAAAGGTGTTATTAAGATAATTTTTAACAGGTCCGCTGCCATCGGTTATGCTGCCTTCAAATCTAAAGCAAGTATCAGCACCTGATGCATAACTAGGATATTCAAAACTAACTGTATCGGGATAAAAGTTGATTCCAAGAAATTGGTTTTCATTAAATCCTTGCAAGTTATCAAGAGTATAATAACCGTTAGATGAACCTCCCCAGCCCCAATTCATATGGAAATATGATGTGTCCTGATAGCCATCACAAACCCACATATGTCCAGTTGAGCTATCAGGGGTAAATCCTATATAGCCCACAGGATAATTAAAATCAAGTTGTTCGAGAAGTATGTTTCTCCATTCCGTATTTGTATAGAAGTCATGTCTTAACGAATCATAATCAAGTGAAATGTTAAAATATGGCTCTACTTGTTCAGGATAACCCATAGCTCCCGAGGAAGTTGGTCCATAATTCATGTCCAATGCAACTCCCATCTGGTACATAAGTTCGCCAATGGCTGTATTTGACGTTTTTGGGTCATCGCACATTTCATCCCATCTATAATAGGTATTTTCAAAATCAGCACATAATTCTCCATAAACAGGATGTTCATAGCAATGGAAGCCCGAACCGCGCCAAGGGAATCTCCAGTAATAAAGCATTTGAGCATAAGCGGTTGCCACACATCCTGTTAATGCCTGGCCACCAACACCTTTAGGACAGGATATATTATAAGGCCACCCCTGATCCCATAGTGTTGTTAATAATGGTTCAATTTCCCTATCCTTTGTTGGGTAACTAAGAATGTTAATATCATTGGTTGAGTAATGAGTCCATTTTTCAGAAACTTCCATATTGGGGACAAGTTTATTCTCTCTCGCATAAATTACCTGATCAGCATATTGCTTTAACCACCACTTTACATTTGGTGGTTGATTATGAGTAACGTAGTTATGTTTAAATGAGTAACCAATTACAGGAGCAAGGCAATCATCGGCAGGAACTATAACAAAACCACCATTGGTAAAACTAACAACGTAATAGTAGGTTTCATTGTCTTGCTTCTCAGAAAAGATGTTTGAAATTTGAAGGTTCTTAAAATCTATTGCCCCTTCATATCGGTTATATTTTTCAAAATAGAAGTTGGTAGCAACTTTTTGTGCTTTTTCAAGGGGAACATTTTCGGCTGCCAAAGTAAGGCCAAATATTAGAGTTAAGAATAAAAGTAAAGATTTTGTTTTCATGGCTTCTGACTATTAATTAATATGATTTTTAAGCATTGTAAAGGTACTATGCTGAAAATGGGAAAATGAGTTAGATTTATAAACGCCAGGAATTAACTTATGAACGCTGGAGTTTTTCTTTTTATCGTAAAAGAAGTTCTGATTGTCTTAAGCATAGAAAAGGATATCATAGTCAATAGAGATACTTCGCTGTGCTCAGTATGACAAAAACTATATTTGAGCCCTAAGATCTTCCTAAATATGCTCTTCCGAATTTACAATCAGGAAGAGCGAGGAAAATCAGAATAGCGGTACTACTTCTCAACTAACTCGGCATCTTCAGCTTCATTATCGATCCACTTGCCCATTTTCACTTTAGCCCTATCCTTAACTTCCGGAGTAATATACTCGCTTGCGTTACTTACTACATAAGTTAAAAATGCAATATCATCTGTAAAGCCAATAATCGGTAGTATATCTGCAACTAAATCGGTGGGTAGTATTAAATATCCAATAGCAGCCATAAAAACTATTCTAACTTTCATGGGAATTCTCGAGTCGCTAATAAGAGTCACCATTATTAGTACATATAGCACCACTTGTGAACCTATTTTTTTTCCCGCCACTTTAAGCATCGAAAATAGTTCCGATTCATCATAATGTTCTATATATTGCTTTATGTTCTTAATTAACTTCATCTACCCTTTAAACGAAATATGGTGTTTTTTGTTTCTTTAAAAGAAATATTATTTGATACTTCTATTATCCCTTGCGCTTCTTGATAACTTCTAATTCATGAAGTTCAATCGACTCAAGGAGCAAATCCATATCTTTTGTAATCCCCATATTCAAATCAAAAACAGCAGTAATATTAGGTATCTTTCTCAAACCATTTGCATAAACTTTTACACTATCGATACTGATAGGGCTCTTAATTAATAAAAAATAATCAACTATTTTTTGTGATGGAATTAAAAGTCGACTCGCATCTTTATTTCCTATTAAATAGTATGTTGTTCTGCTTATCATGTCATAATAATAATACCATGAAAAGCTATTTTCTGTATCTGTAGTTGTTGCAAAAATCAAATCTTCATACTTGATAAAATCGAACTTTAAATCACTATTTATATGATAACAAAGAGTATAATCCGTTAAGTGGCTTACAATGGCTAGCATCTGGTAATCCTCGAAATAGTTAATATTCTTCAACCGCTTTTTCGACATTCTCATCAATTTTAAAACAAAAGTAATGAATAAATGGATTAGAGGGGGTTGGCATGGTTGTCGTTGTTGTCATGGTTATCGTTGTTGTTTTACCCAAATAACCCGACAACTTGATAACCCGACAACCCTTTTACAACTTCCCACCCCTCCACTCACCGAAAAAATCACGCCATTCACCTAATAATGGTTTACGGGGATTACTTTGCTCCATATTTTTGCCAATAAATAATAACAACAAAATCTAAGACGATGAAATCAAGATTCATAAATATCACAATGATTGTTTCACTAGTAGTTCTAATATCACTTCATTTAAACGCTACCATACTATTTTATACAGGAAGCTTAACCAATAATGATATTTACAATAATTCGGAAATAATAGTAGCAAACGAAATAATTGCCGATGCATTTGAAGCTGTGTTTGAAATGGAAGAAGAAACTTACATAGATGATATTCCATTCGATACAGAAGCATTATCGGATAAACTAAATTACGAAAAAGCAATTGCTGTAGAGTTTAACTTTGACGAAGAAGAATATATTGACGATATATAATTCGAAATAAATACTTTTTTAATTGAGGAATATAATCAAAAATTTCTTGTCTAATTATTGGCTCATAATAAATTATTAATTATAGCACAAAGTAACCTATTTCAAAAATTTATGTCAAATAAAAATTAAGATGAAAGTATTGTTGAAAATTATCAAGTAATGCACAACAAAGTATATCAAAAAGAAGTTTTATATTGTGACCACAAATAACCAAATTCTCATAAACGCAACCGGATGAAAATATCTATACAAAACCTAAACAAAGTATATGATAATGGAAAACAAGCCTTAAGCGATGTTAATTTGGAAATTGAAAGTGGCATGTTCGGTTTGTTGGGGCCAAATGGAGCAGGGAAATCAACATTAATGCGAATACTGGTTACTCTCATGAAACCTACAAATGGCAATGTGCTAATTGATGGGTTAGACATCAGTAAAAACCGAAAGGAAATTAGAGATATCCTGGGATACCTACCTCAGGATTTTAGGTTTTTTACAAAACTTAAAACATGGGAGTTTTTAGATTATGCTGCACGGCTTTCCGGAATAAAAAACAAAAAAGAGAGATTACAAAAAGTTGATATGTGGCTCGAAAAAGTAGGCCTTTTCGACGCTCGTGAACGTAATGCCGACAAGCTATCAGGCGGAATGAAACGCCGGCTGGGCATTGCCCAGGCACTAATTGGCGATCCAAAACTACTCGTGGTTGATGAGCCAACAACAGGCCTGGATCCCGAAGAACGAATTAGATTCCGAAACATCCTTTCTGATATTAGTCGTCATGATGCAATTATAATATTATCCACACATATTGTTGGTGATATTTCGAGTATTTGTCAAAGTATGACATTGCTCGATGATGGTTTTTTAAGTTTTAGTGGTTCACCCGAAGAGCTTATTGAAAAATCGAGAGGCCATGTTTGGCAAATCAACACATCAGGAACTGATTACGATATATTAAAAAATACATATCCCGTTATATCTACAATACCTACTGACGATGGCTGGGATGTGCAGTTTGTAGCCGACAGTATTAGCAACTCAAATGCAATACAAATTGAACCAACTCTTGAGCATGCATATGTTTATTTTATGGAGTATATGAGTAACAAAAACTAGATTGAGAATGAATCTGTGGCTATTAAATAATCAAATGACTAATAATATTTAATAAATGATCTCTATTCATAAAATACTAACAATTGGTCTTTACGAGATGCGTACATTGTTGCGTAGTTGGTTTTTTAGAATTTTTGCCGGACTATCAGTACTCTTTATCGGTATTTTCAATATTGCCGCAAATATTACCAATAGCGGTGCCCCATTTATATATCGCGCCTTACCTGCATCGCTGCCTTATACCAACCTGCTAATTCTAAACTTAGGACAGGCGATAGTTGCCGTTTTTCTTGCCTCGGAATTTTTAAAACAGGACAAAAAAAATGATACTGTGGAGGTTATTTATGCCAGGTCGATGACCAATGCAGAATATATTCTAGGTAAAGCGTTTGGAATACTATCTGTGTTTTTCATTCTAAACATTATCATTCTTGTAATGGGAATAGGTTTTTCATTCTTAAGTGGTGATGCAACACAGGGAGTACTTGAGTATTTTTACTACCCATTACTTATAAGTTTACCAACGCTGATTTATATACTCGGTTTATCATTTTTCATAATGATAATGACCAAAAATCAGGCAATTACATTTATTCTACTCTTGGGGTATATAGCAGTATCCATCTTTTATCTTGACAAGAAATTCTATCAGGTATTTGACTTTATCGCATATCAGGTACCGATGATGAATTCTACCATTGGTGGTTTTGGAGATTTTAATGAAATACTAATTCACAGAGGTATATATTTATTTATCGGACTTGCTTTAATCTTTTTTACAATAACTCGTCTCGATAGATTACCACAATCCCGAAGATTCAAGTATTTGCCAATTTTGCTTTCCACAATCTTTTTGGTTGCCGGGGTCTATACAGCCTACTTGTATGTGAATAATAAAAAAGATATTATCAGTTTCAAAAAAGAGCTAATTAGTTTAAATAACCAGTATTTAAATTATCCAAGAGCAACTGTAGATTCCTGTAACATTGATTTGACACACAAGAATGATATAATTGAAGCAGAAGCCACTTTAGTAATATCAAATAATAATTTGGAAATTCTTGACACTGTTATACTAAGTCTTAATCCATCGTTGGATATTGTTGAATCAAAAATTAACAACAGCATTGTTTCAATAATACGGGAGAAGCAAATAATAAAAATAATTATCCCGGGAGGCTTGTTACCATCAAAAACCACATGTCTAACTTTAAAGTATCAGGGTACAATTAACGAGAACACCTGCTTTTTGGATCAGAATCTAGAAGAATATAAGGACAATTTTTCATTTGAGATTTTCAGAATTAAAAAGCGTTACTCATACCTCAACGATAAATTTGTTCTGCTAACTCGCGATGCTCTTTGGTATCCCATTTCAGGTGTTGGGTTTTCATCCATAAGCCCGGCAAGTTATTCACCCGATTTTACAAATTACTCACTTAATGTAACCACCCATCCTGATCTACAGGCAATATCACAGGGAACAATGAGTAATCCTGATGCTGGTGTTTTTGAGTTTAATACCGATGTTCCACTACCACAAATTAGCTTGCTGATAGGTAATTATATAAACTACAGTATTAATGTTGATTCCATTGATTATAGCATATATACATTACAGGGTAATGATTATTATTTGGAGTATTTTACAGATATAACAGACAGTCTTCCGGGCGTTATTCGTGAACTAAAAAACGAATATGAAACTCAAATTGGATTTCAATATCCATTTAAACGTTTTTCTCTGGCAGAGGTTCCCATTCAATTTGACTTAAGTAAACATATTTGGTCGTTAACAAGCGATGCTGTACAGCCCGAACTCACCTTTTACACAGAAAAAGGCGTTGTGCTTGAAGAAACTGATTTTAAAAAGAGGAAAAAGAGAACCGAAAGGAACATGAACAGGAATAAAGAGGAGGTAAGTCCTACCGAATTACAATCCCGTATTTTCAAGCGATTTACCCGGGGCAACTTTATGGCAAATCATACTGAAAGGTATATGTTTAGGGATAAAATGGACCGTAATACTCTTTCTCTGTTTCCAAACTACTATACATTTGTTACTTCTCTTGATTCCAAAAAATGGCCTGCCCTTAATTTATCACTACAAGCATATTTAAAAGACAGGTATTCAAATCCTATTTCATCATATCGCTGGTTTTTTACCGATCTCAGCAAAAGCGAACGTATAAATCTTGAATTAAAAGAATCATCGTTAGCAAACTATTCAAAGCTAACCAATACCGATGAAAATGATGATGACGTAGTTACGCTTTATGATTTGATAATTGCAAAAGGCGATTATTTGTTTTCTGTTTTCAGGGCTCGTTATGGTGATGTAGATTTTAATTCGTTTCTTGACGAATTTATCGCTAACCACAAACATGAAAATTTCACCCTTGAAATCTTCGATTCAGCCATGCAAAGCAAATTTGGTGAATCTGTAATTGATGAGGTTAATAATTGGTACTATGGTCAGGAGCTACCGGGTTTCTTATTAAAAGATTTGGAAACATATAAGGTTAGAGTTGACGAATACACAAAATATCAAATCAAGTTTAAGATTACTAATCCCGAAAAGGCCGATGGAATAGTAACCATCAATATTGATTTATTCGACCCTAATAGTCAGCAAAACAATAGTGATGATCCGCCAGATTTTTCAAAGAAAATATATCTGCCCGCAGGCACAGCCAAGGAAATTGGATTTGTTTTTGCCACCGAACCGGTGAGGATGAATTTATTCACACATATCTCTCTCAATATGCCAAACAACCTAATCTACGATTTTGGAGGATTTAGTGAGACCAGGAAAGCTGATGTTTTTGATGGTATACAGGATTGTGAAGTGTTTGACAATGTTTTGGTTGATGGCGAATTAATTGTTGACAATGAGGATAGTTTATTCAGCTATTATCACGATAGTAAAGTAAGTTATTTGAAAAGCCTTGTAGATGCCAACAAAGATCCGGGTTACGAATATTCAGGTATTAGATTCTGGAACCCTCCTGCCGACTGGCGCAAAGTATTACGATCGGGTTTTTACGGTAAATATGTGCGGTCGGCTGTTTACACACGAAGTGGTCACGACGAAAGAACTGCAACATGGAATGCACCAATCGATCACAATGCATATTATGATGTTTATTGTCATGTTGAAAAAATAAATATTAATACTCGCAGGAATAGAGATAATAAAAAGGCTGACTATAATTTCAGTGTTTATCATGAAGGAGGAGTAGAAAATATCAACCTTACAGATGGTGATATGGAAAATGGATGGAATTATCTTGGCACATATTTTATAACTCCCGAAACAGGAAAGGTTGAATTAAGTAATAAATCAGTTGGATCAATGGTTTTTGCTGATGCAATTAAATGGGTAGAAAATTAAATTATAAATAAGAAGAGATGAAAATCGTGAAATCATTATTATTAACATGTTTGCTGATCTGCGGGGGATATTTGTTTTCGCAACAGGTATTAACCCTCGACGAATCGATGAACATTGCTATAAAAAATAGCCCTGCTATTCAAAAGTCGAAATTGAATATGGAGATGAATAAGGAATATTTGAATGCACAATTAGCCAATTTAAAAACTAATTTTTTATTGGATGTTGCTCCTTTGGATTTTTCACATTCATTGACATACGATAAATATAATGCAAAATGGTATGAAGATCAGGTATTTGAGCCAAAGGCAAATCTAATTGTTTCTCAACCGGTAAAATTTACAGATGGTTTATTAACGTTGCGTAATGAGTTCAAATACCAGGATAACTACTCAATAAGAGACGGAGTTCAAACACCTCCTGATAAAGGTTTTAACAACTATCTTTTTCTACAATATGACCAACCCATTTTTACATATAATCGTTTAAAACTCAATTTGGAGAAGATTAAACTTAATCTAGAAACGGCAACAATGGCCTATGCGATTGAGATGTTAAATATGGAGTATCAAGTTAATCAGGCATTCTATGCAGTATATCAAAAAGAAACAGCCGTTCAAATTGCTCAGGAAGAGTTTGACAACCAGAAGGTAAGTTTAGAAATTATAAAAAGTAAGGTTGAAGCCGGACTATCAGCCAAGGAGGAACTTCTTCAAGGTGAGCTTAACTATGCAACAAGTGTGTCTAATCTTGATAATAGTAAGGTTGATCTTGACAACACACGCGATCAATTTAAACTCCTTATTGGAATGTCGTTATATGACACTATTGCTGTAAAAACCGATATAGATTTCAAATTAGTGTATGTAAATATGGAAAAAGCAATTGAAAATGGCTTAAGTCAACGACTTGAACTAACCCAAAGAAATATTGATCTTAAGATGGCAGAATTTGATCTTACAGAAACATCCGCACAAAATGAATTCAGAGGAGATGTAAGTTTGTCGGTGGGCATTAATGGTTTTAATGAAGATGTCACAAACATATATCAAAACACTACTAATAGTCCTGCTATTGGCCTCACTTTCTCAATACCTCTATGGGATTGGGGTGAAAGAAAAGCAAGGATGAAAGCTGCTGAAATAAATATTCAGTCTAAGGAAATAGATCTTCAGGATCAGAAAAACAATATCGTTATTAGTATACGTCAAACATATCGCAGTCTTCAAAATCTTGTAAACCAAATCGATATTGCTAAACAAAATGAAAAAAACGCACAACTTACTTACGACATAAACCTTGAACGTTATCAAAACGGAGATCTTACAAGTATTGACCTTCAGAGGTTTCAAAACCAATTATCAGAAAAAAAGACGGCCCTTGTTAATGCTTTAATTAACTACAGGCTCGAAATTATAAATATGAAAGTGCAATCGCTTTGGGATTTTGAGAATAATACCTCATTTATCCCTAAAGAATTACAAGAAAACTTAACTCCTGAAAATTAATGTATTCTACTATGAAACGAATAGCAATTATATTACTAGTAACAGTTATCATGGCATCATGCGATGATGAAGGAAGAGATTTAAACAAAGATATTTCAGTACCCGTTTCGGTTATGGATATATCTCCGGGCTCACTGGAAGAATACATCTCAACTACAGGTACAGTAATTCCTGTAAAAGAGGTTACCCTAAAATCGGAAATTAGCGGAAGATACAAGCTAATGAAAAACCCGGCAACAGGTAAACCTTACGCTTTAGGTGATTTTGTTAAAGCCGGAGCCAAGATCATTCAGCTTGAAGATGAGGAATATGAAAACAACATAAAAATCACCTCTCTGGAGCTCCAGCTTGAAATATCAAAGCAAGTTTTCGATAAACAAAAATCACTTTATGCTAAAGGTGGAGTAACATTAAGTGAGCTTAAAAATTCCGAGATAGAATATATTAATTCCAAATATTCTTATGAGGATGCCCTTATCAGATTACGGAAGATGAATGTAATTGCTCCATTTAACGGGACCATAGTTTCGTTGACATATACTACAACCGGGAATAAAATTGATGCAGGATTGGATCTCATCACTTTAATGGATTACAGTAATTTAATAATGGATTTAAACCTTGCTGTAAAAAATATCGAGGTAATTGATGTTGGTCAGAAAGTCAGGATTATGAATTATACCATTCCTGATGATACCTTAACGGGAGTAATATCACAATTATCACCGGCAATAGATCCACAGTCGCGTTCATTTAAAGCAGTTGTAACCATTAAAAACGATGAATTATTACTACGTCCCGGAATGTTTGCAAAAGGTGAAATTATTGTTGCCTCAAAGGACAGCACAATTGTAATCCCAAAAAATATCATTCTATCAAAACAGCGGGGAAATACGGTTTTTGTCATTGATAAAGGTCAGGCTCAGGAGCGAATATTAACATTTGGACTGGAGAACCCGGAATTTGTAGAAGTGATATCAGGTCTTGATATAAAAGAAAAACTTGTAATTAAAGGATTTGAAACCTTAAGAAATCAATCGAAAGTGAAAGTTGTGAAATAAATCTCTCTTTTTTGTCATTCTGAACGCAGTGAAGAATCTCATCCATGAAAATTTCAAATTAGATTCTTCGCTTTGCTCAGAATGACAAACTCACAAAACATCAGTAATAAATTACCAATGACGAATAACACATGAAAAAACTAACTCAATTTTCGGTTAATTATCCGGTAACGGTTTCCATGATGGTGATTGCAATTATCCTGCTTGGATATATTTCGTTCAACAGGCTTGGAGTTGATCTGCTTCCCGATTTAAATGCACCGCGAATATTTATCGAAATATCGGCCGGAGAAAAACCTCCCGAAGAAATTGAAAAACAATATATTGAAGACATAGAGGCTCAAAGTATCAGGCAAAAAGGTGTAAAACAAGTAAGCTCCATTTGTATGGTGGGCACCGCTCAGGTTACAGTTGAGTATGAGTGGGGTCATGATATGGACGAAGCTTTTCTGGACTTACAAAAGGCACTAACTGCCTATAGCCAAAGTTCAGATATTGATGATTTTACAATCAGTCAGCACAACCCAAATGCAACTCCAATAATGATCATCGGGATGGTAAACCCTGAGATTACCGATATGGATGAGTTAAGACAGGTTGGAGAAAATTATATTCGAAATGAGTTAATTCGTTTAGATGGAATAGCCGACGTTGTTATAACTGGAGCTGAAGAAAAAGAAGTTCTTATTGAAACAAACAAATACCTGTTGGATGCCTATGGACTAACTGCCGGACAGGTAGTTCAGCAAATTCAAAACATGAACCGCAATGTGAGCGGAGGCACAATTGTTGAGATGGGGAAAAAATACATCATTAAAGGTGTCTCAACACTTAAAAGCATTGAAGAATTAAACGATATTGTTGTTGCATATACCCAGCCAAACCAAAATAACCTATCTCCAACCGATGCAGGCAACAATGAAAAAACGGCCATCCTACTTAGGGACATTGCTGTAGTAAGTTTTACAAACAAAAAGCCCGATAACATAGTGAGGATTAATGGTCAGCGATGTTTGGGTTTGTCGATATATAAAGAAACAGGTTATAATACAGTACTTGCTGCTGACGACCTACTTGAATCACTGGAAAACATAAAAAAGGCATTACCAAGTTATAATTTCGAAGTAATACAAAATCAGGGACATTTTATAAATGCTGCAATAAATGAGGTTGAGGAAACGGCATTATTGGGAGCTCTTATGGCCGTTTTCATTCTTTATATTTTCTTGAGAAGAATTAAGGTAACTGCTATAATTAGTTTTGTTATTCCGGTTTCTGTTATTGCGACATTTAACCTGATGTATTTTAATGGGCTCACCCTTAATATAATGACTCTGGGAGGATTAGCGCTTGGGGCCGGAATGCTGGTTGACAACGCCATTGTGGTTGTGGAAAATATTTTCCGAAACATGGAGCAGGGTATGGGCGTTAAAGAAGCTGCAATAAACGGAACAGCGGAAGTGGGAGGTGCTATAGTTGCATCAACACTAACTACAATTGTGGTTTTTCTACCCATTGTTTACCTCCATGGCGCTTCAGGTGAATTATTTAAAGATCAGGCCTGGACAGTAGCATTTTCGTTGCTTGCGTCACTTTTTGTGGCAATATTGGTAATCCCGATGTTATTCAATTTTGCATACTCCGAAAAATCGAAAAAAAGATTGGTAAAATCAGTGCGCCTCGGGTGGTATGGAAAAGTATTATCTAGCATACTTAAATATCGATATATCGTTATCATATTGGCCGCAGGTTTAGTAACATTAACCGTACTAATACTACCATATGTGGGAAGTGAATATTTGCCAAAAGGAAGCACGGGTGAGTTTAGCATCGACATAAAACTGAAAGAAGGAACCGAAATAAATACAACTTCTCGAACAGTTGAAGCCATTGAAAATCTAATGGAGGAAGCATTTCCTGACGAAATAGAAACGATATATTCAACCATTGGTAAAGCCGATGCTTCTACCAATGTATCGGTTTTCAAAAATGAGAATACAGCAGTAATAAAAATCAAAATAGCGGAAAACTCCCTTAGCCGTTCGGAAGATATAATAAGCGCAACAAGCAATCTATTGAGTAATTTATCAGACGCCGAAATATCAATAATTCGTGATGAAACGGCTCTTATGTCGACAATGGGATCGGAAACTGCACCACTGGTTATCGAAGTAAAGGGTAGGGAACTACAGGAAATCAATGATATTACGGCTGATATAAAAGCGAAACTTGGCGATCTGCCAATGGTGGTAAATCCCAAAACCAGCATCGAAGAAGGTGCTCCTGAAATTGATATTGTAATCGACAGATATAAGGCCGGAATAAATAATCTCAGTGTCAATGAAATTAGTTCACAATTAACTGATATACTACAGGGCAAAAGCGCAGGTAAATACGAAAGCAATGGTGAAATGAACGACATCACCATTAAAATGCCGGATGTAAACAAGTATGAATTTAATTCATTAACCATAAAAACTGCTGATGGTGAAGTGCCATTATACGAGGTTGCTGACATTGTAGAATCTGTTTCACCAAAGCAGCTTATCAGAAGAAACCAAAACAGAATTGGAAAAATCACAGCTGATATCGACCGATCTCTTCCATTTGATAAGGTAATAAAAACAGTACAGGAACAAATCAACAATTCGCACTATCCTCCGGATTATGAAATAAGTATAATTGGCGAAGAGGAAAAACGGAAGGAGGCAATGTCAAATCTTGGTTTTGCTTTAATGCTTTCGATTATACTGGTTTACATGGTTATGGCATCACAGTTTGAATCACTGATCCACCCATTCACAATACTGCTTACCATTCCTTTGGCTGGTGTTGGTGCTATATGGGCATTTTATTTTCTAGGTAAACCATTAAGTATTATGGCCTTTATCGGAATTATAATGCTAGCAGGTATTGCCGTTAACGATTCCATCATTCTTGTTGATGCCATAAATAAATTCAGGGATGCAGGAAAATCTATACGTGAATCAATTATCAGCGCAGGCGAAAACCGCATCCGACCTATTATCATGACCAGTATTACAACAATTCTGGCATTATTACCACTTACCATCGGGATGGGAGAAAGCGCAGCGCTACGATCACCAATGGCCATAGCAGTAATTGCAGGACTTGTAAGCTCAACATTACTAACACTCGTTGTAATACCATGTGTATATTATGTTTTCGAAACAGCAAAGGAGTCTGTTTTTGGTAAATAGCAAAGGATATGGTAGAAAATAAATTAGCAATACCCGAAGAAGTTATTATGAATAAGATCTACCTTATCAGGGATCAAAAGGTAATGTTAGATAGTGATTTGGCTGAACTTTACGGTGTTGAAACCAAGCAACTAAAAAGACAGGTAAGAAGAAATTTGGATCGTTTTCCTGAAGATTTTATGTTTGAGTTGACTAAAGAAGAGTATGATTTTTTAAGGAGCCAAATTGGCACCTTAAAGAGGGGTGCTCATTCAAAATATATACCTATTGTATTTACCGAACAAGGGGTTTCAATGCTCTCAAGTGTATTAAACAGTGAACAGGCAATGAGAGTAAACATTGAAATAATGCGAATATTCACAAAAATTCGCAAGATGTTAATGGAAAACCTAAATGTGAAACTCGAAATCGAGCAAATAAAAAAGAAACTCAAAAATCATGACAAAAATATAGAATTAGTTTTTAGCTATTTAGATGAATTAATAGCAAAGCAACAAAACCCCACAAGGAAAAAGATCGGATATAAAAGGCAAAATGAAAAATAACCAATCAACAAACGCCCTCTAGAAATGAATTTTATCATTAAAAGAAAAGTTCTGATAACCATGCTGTTCACGGCACTTACTATGCTGGGGTGGTTTTCATATAAGCAGCTTTCCGTTGAGTTATATCCAAATGCTCAAATCCCATTTCTATTTGTAAATGTGGGAAGCGCACTTGAGGTTGACCCTGAATACATGGAAAAACAAGCTATTATTCCGATTGAAGGAGCAGTGGGAACCTTGGCTGGGGTTGATAAAATTGAATCCACAGCAGGACAGCAACAGGGTACTATCAGAGTATCGTATGATAAGTCAACAAACATAAAACTTGCTTATTTAAAACTCATTGAAAAAATTGACGAAATAAGAGGAACCCTGCCTGAAGAATTTATGGTGCAGGTTTTTAAGTTCGATCTGGAGCAGTTAAATAATATGTTCATGACAATCCAGGCACGAGGTGGTGGAGGTGTTGACAGAGTAAGGCATGTTGTTGAACAAGAAATTGTAAATAAATTTAAAAATATAAATGGTATCTCAAATGCCGAAATATTTGGCGGCAGGGAAAAATCTGTTGATATAATACTTAAAGAAGATGTTTGTAAGGGCTATAACATCACTCCTGCCGATGTACGATCAGCGATAAATTCAAATAGCCTTGCCCGTACATATGTTGGTAAGGTAACCGAAAACAATCAGCTACATTCGGTAAATGTTGTATGTGAATTTGTAAATGTTAACGATCTGTATGAGGTGGTCATTATCGAATCGGGAGATGTTAAGCTTAAGGATATTGCCACAATCAATTTTGGCTTAAAGGAGCAAGACTCATACAGCCGTGTAAACGGAAAAGAGGCCGTCACCATTCAACTAACCCGTGATTCGCAAGCCAACATTATTGAACTCGCCGAAACAACAGAAAAGCTTATTGCTTCTCTCAACGAAGAATTTAGCCGTAAGGATATTCAGCTTGTTATTCAAAACAACTCTGCCGAAATAATGGAAAAGAATATCGACCTTATTATCGAGCTTGCGATGATTGGCGGGATACTGGCAATATTCATCCTTTGGGTATTTCTCAGGAATTTAAAACTCGTTATTGCTGTTGCCCTTGCAATACCAATCTCTGTTTATACTGCCTTCAACTTTTTCTATGCCTACGACATTACAATTAACAGTCTAACCCTCCTGGGAATGGCACTGGCAATTGGAATGTTACTTGATAATAGTGTTGTGGTACTCGAAAATATTTATCGACTCGCTGCAAAAAAAATAAGCCCTGCCATAGCAGTCGTTCAGGGAACCAAAGAGGTGTCGCGTTCCATAATTGCAGCAACATTAACTACTGTTACAGTATTCCTTCCTTTTTTGTTTTCATCAAACTTTTTTATCGGACTACTTGGTAAGCATATCGGAGTATCAATAATATCAACATTAATAGTTTCCCTAGCTGTTGCTTTGTTGTTTATTCCAATGATAACCTACGTTTTCCTTACCTGGAAAAAAAGTTCAAATGAAATCATTTTCGAACGAATTTCGCACCACAACAGATTAATTCAAATATATCTGGTGTTCCTTAAAACCAGTATGCGAAATCCTGGCAAAGTAATTATGGGAGCTTTGGGTGTGTTTTTTATTACCCTGTTAATAAGTCTTGGGATTAGTACGTTTTCCACTGAAGAACCCGAAATTAAGGACCTAAACTTATATGTGACAATGCCCGGAGGTACAACTTTGGAAAATACCGATTTGCTTATTGCAGAAGTTGAAAAGAAATTAGACAGCCTTCAGGAAAAGAAAGATGTGCTGAGTCAAATATACGAAGAGGAGGCTGTGCTTACAATAACATTATCTGATGAATATCGGGATATAAGAAATATGAGTATTCCCAACATTAAAAATGATATTATCGAATCACTTCAGGATTTTAAACAAGCAGAATTTACATGGGATCCATCGGCAACGGGTAACAGATTTGGAAACGGTGGTTTTGATGATGTTGATGGCATGGCTCGAATACTTGGAATAGGAACCCAACAGGAAAAAATCCTGATTAAGGGACAGGATTTCGCTCAAATGCAAAACAAAGCACAAGATATTGAATATTACTTAAATCAGATTTCATCAATAAAAAGAATCAATATCAAAGTGCCCGAAAAGCGCCCCGAAGTTCAATTACTTTTCGATAAACAATTAATGTCGTTATATGACATTCCGGTTACTTCAGTACTTTCGGAACTCAACTCATTCCAGCCAAGTTTTTCAAGTGGAGTATTGCTAAAACAAGGTAACGAAGAATACGATATTCAGATAAAAATGCCCGAATTGGATGAAACCGTTACCGATCGAAATATCCACGACCTTAAAACTCTAAATGTAAGAGGTAGTACCGGATCAACATTTGAACTCCAGAATATTAGTGATTTTAATTTCACAACCGGGTTATCAACCATCAAAAGGAAAAATCAGGAAAAACAAATAGAAATATCCTATGAATTTTTAGATGAGGTAAAGGATGAAAACGATCTTCTAACTGCTGCCAGAGCAGAAGTAGATGATCTGATTTCAACTATAAGTCTTAGCTCGGATATGGTAATTGAGGTAATACATGAAGACGATGAACTTGGTGAATTTGGTTTTTTATTATTGATGGCAGTGATGCTAATATATATGATCCTTGCTTCAGTATTTGAGTCCTTCACCATGCCTGTCGTAATGATGTTTTCAATTCCTCTTGCTGCAATTGGCTCGCTCATTTTGCTAATCCTTACAGGCACTTCCATAATGAATGCAAACGTATTTACGGGATTCCTTATTTTGCTTGGTATAGTTGTGAATAATGGAATTATTATGATCGATTATACGCGTGTGCTTCAAAAGCGTGGTTATCGCGAAACCCGGGCATTGATGACAGCCGGCCTTGCCAGAGTGCGACCAATATTAATTACAGCAATTACCACCATTATAGCTTTAATTCCTCTGGCCTTAGGTAAAGCAGAGTATGTTACACAAATTGGTGTTCCTTTTGCAATAACAGTTATTGGTGGTTTGGCTTTAAGCACGTTGCTAACACTTGTGTTTATTCCTACTTTTTATTCAGGTTTACAATCTGCGTTAAGCTGGATAAAAGAGCAGCCTGTTTTTATCAAAGCGATTCAAATTATACTATGGGTAGTTGGAACCTATTATATTTATACTGAAGTAGACAGCAAAGTTTGGATGTTGATATACTTCATTGTTCTGATAATATCTGTACCAACAGCAATATATTTTATAAAAACAAGCCTCCGAAAAGCTTCTGAAAAGCTTATTGATGATGATAAACCTATACTAATAGAAATACGAAATGTCGTTAAAATTTACGATTGGGATAATCGTTTTTCACGTGAGTGGAAATCAGGGTTAAATATCCGCAAACGACTTGGTATTCACGATACATCTTCCAAATCAAGTATACTTGCAGGTTTGATATGGCAGCTCCCGGTTATTGCCTTTTCGTACTACTTGATATATTTCCATATCGAAAGTGGCTTTTGGTATTTTATATTGCAGATGGTGTTTTATGTACTGGTTATTGGAATGCTTTCTTCATTAAAAACACATCTCACATCAAGCAAAAGAAATAAGATTGTCCGGCTATTCAGCAGGGTGATTTTTGGTTCATTCTATTGGTTATATCCGGGAATTGCCATGTACAGTTTTTACAGTATCTATTCACTGCCGGGTCTTGTTATTCCTGTAGGAATTATATGGTATTTAGCATCAGCGATTAAGGTAACCGCCGACAATCTCCACAACAACAAAGTTGATGTTAACAGAGTAAAGGGATGGTTTAAAGGAATACGAAAAATGTTCTATCGGTTTGTATTGGTTATTCCTGTTCTTGGTAAGAAAAAGAAACCATTTAAAGCTGTAACCGGCGTAAAATTCGATATTGAAAACGGCATGTTCGGATTATTGGGGCCAAATGGTGCCGGTAAGTCAACGCTTATGCGCATAATTTGTGGAATACTTGAGCCCAGCTACGGACAAATTACCATTAACGACATTGATCTTAAAGAAAATCGTGAAGAACTTCAGGGACTAATAGGTTATCTACCACAGGAATTTGGTATGTATGAAAATATGACGGCATGGGATTTTCTTAACTATATTGGGGTTCTAAAAAAGTTATACGACAAAAAAACCAGAGAAAGCCGGGTAGAATATGTATTGAAGGCTGTCCATATGTATGATAACAGAAATGGAAAAATTGGATCCTTTTCGGGAGGAATGAAACAGCGAATTGGTATAGCACAAATACTATTGCATCTGCCTCGCATACTTGTTGTTGACGAACCTACAGCTGGTTTAGACCCCAGGGAACGCATAAGATTCCGCAACTTATTGGTTGAATTAAGCAAAGATCGTATTGTCATTTTCTCAACTCATATTATTGAAGATGTTGCCAGCTCATGCAACAGAGTAGCTGTTATGAAAAAAGGCGGTGTTGTTTATCTTGGCAAACCAATTGAAATGGCTGATATTGCAAAGGGTAAAATATGGACGATGAACCTACCTGTTTCTGAATTTGAGAGTATTAAAGATGATCTCACAATTATTCATCATATGCGTGAAAATGAAATAATCAGGGTTAGATGCTTATCAGATTCAGCCCCAACTGAAAATGCTCAATCGGTTAAAGCTAATCTGGAAGATGCATATTTGTATTTGTTGAAAAGAGATATCGGATTGAATAGATTATAGCGGAATGGTTTATGGATATAGAGTATATGTTATATGCAAAAAGTTTAAATTAATAACAGAAAAATATAAAGAAACTTTTGTCATTCTAAACGTAGTGAAGAATCTCATTTCCTTAACATTTAGATTCTTCGCTACGCACAAAATGACACTCAAATAATAGTTTGAAAAATGAAGAACAAAATACATCTTGTAATAAGCATGATAAACTACAATTTGAAAATTATTTTTGCAAATAAGTTTATTTATTTCATGATTGCAGCCGTGGCATTCTATTTCCTTGTGATTGGAATTATGCTTTTTTCCGACCAACCACCACTTGAAGAATATATCTACAATTCACTTATTTTTCCCGGATTATTAATAATCTTCTATCCCGTCCTATTCAATATCCAAAACGATAAGGATGCCCGAATGCTTGAAATTGTTTTTAGTATTCCCAACTACCGTTACAAAATATATTTGGTGCGATTTGTTATAAGCCTGCTCCTATTGACTGTTGTTATATTTCTTATGACTCTCTTTTCGGTGTTTGCAATTATTCAGGTTCCGGTATTTTACATGGTTTATCAGGTAATGTACCCTCTTGTTTTTCTTGCTTGCCTTTCCTTTTTATTTACCACGCTGGTAAAAAATGCTAGTGGAGCTGCAGTTATAATGGTTATTATCGGATTGTTTTTTTGGATTCTGGCTGAACCCCTTTCTCACAGCAAGTGGAATATTTTTTTAAATCCATTAAATATTCCTTCCGATATTAGCTATTCCATTTGGATAAACATCGTATTTCAAAATCGTCTTATGCTTGTTGTTGGCTCAGTAATATCAATACTTTGGGCCTTGATAAACCTCCAGAAACGGGAAAAATTCGTTTAAGTCATCTATTTTTTTGTACACATTTATTACTATAATTTGACATCCTGAGACCCAACACCCCCGGAAAAAGGGGCGCACATAGTATAATTACAAAAATTCCAAATCTCAACTTTCCAAACCTAAAAATACTTTTCACATTCCTTTTTTGGAAGCAATATGGGGGGGGTAAATTTGTTTTTTGGTTTTTTTTAACAGGAAAGCATATTTCGTTATTTGGATACAGGGAAGAATCATATATTGATGCCGAAGAGTTTAAAGATGCTGATTAAAGTGAGACTAACCATAGTTTATGCCTAATTAACATAGTTTGATATAATCAAAATGCTTATTTTAGTCGAAACATTATGAATACCTAACATCATGAAAGAACTGACCAGATTACTATTCTATTTTATAATATTTATTGCATTTGTATTTTCTGCAAACGCTCAACAAAAATCAGATTCAATTGTAGAAAAGGCAGTTCCTGTTTTTGAAAATGGAGAAGCGCAAGAAGTTCAGGCTTTTAGTGATTCCGAAAAATGGATAAGACACGACCTTTGGGTTGAAACAGAGTTTGATACCGATGGTGATGGTAAACCCGACAGAATGCATGTTGATGTAACACGACCATATCAAACCGATACTGAAGGGCTTAAGCTCCCAATTGTTTATGTTTCCAGCCCATATTTCGCCGGAGTAGCTCCTGATGTTGAAGGTGGTTTTTGGGACGTTAAGCATGAACTTGGTGAACCCGCTCCCCAAGAAAGAGTACACGCTGATGTTACTCGTACAGGAGAACGTCCAATAATTTCAACCTCTCATACTAAAACCTGGGTTCCACGAGGATATATTGTTGTGCATTCTTCTTCACCCGGCACCGGACTTTCACAGGGTGCTCCAACTGTTGGAGGTGATAATGAATCGTTGGCTCCCAAGGCTGTAATTGATTGGTTATGTGGCCGTATTCCTGGTTACACTTCCGTGGATGGTGATGAGGAAGTTGAAGCCTATTGGTCGACAGGAAAAGTGGGTATGACAGGAACTTCTTATAATGGCACAATCCCTGTAGCAGCTGCAACTACTGGAGTTGATGGGCTTGAAGCTATTATTCCCATTGCCCCAAATACTTCATACTATCACTATTACAGAGCTAATGGTTTAGTAAGGTCTCCCGGTGGTTACCTGGGCGAAGATGTTGATGTTCTTTACGATTTTATTCACAGCGGAGATGAATCAAAACGTGCATATAACAATGCAACTGTTCGTGATACCGAGATGAAAAATGGTATGGATAGAATAACCGGCGACTATAACGATTTCTGGGCTGGCCGAGATTATCTAAACGATATGAAACCTTTTAAGGCTGCCCTTCTTATGTCGCATGGGTTTAATGATTGGAATGTAATGCCCGAGCACAGCTATAGAATATGGAAGGCAGCAAAAGACAAAGGTTTGCCAGTGCAATTATACTATCACCAATACGGCCATGGTGGCCCACCGCCAATGAAAATGCAGAATCGCTGGTTTACCAGATACCTTCATGGAGTGGAAAATGGTGTTGAAAATGATACCATGGTATGGATTGTGAGAGAAAACGACAAAATGGATAACCCTACCCCATATTTGGATTATCCTAATCCGGATAGCAAACCTGTTACACTTTACCTGGCTCCTGGCGCTCCTGAAAGAGGAATCTTAGGTACAGAAAAGCCATCTACTAAAGTGACTGAAACTTTGATTGATAATTATTCATTTTCGGGAAGCGCATTAGCACAAGCTGAAATAACGGAACATCGTTTAATATATGTTACACCAACATTGACGAAGGATATTCATATATCGGGTATACCACAAGTAACTGTTAAACTGGCAAGTAGTAAACCAGCTGTAAATTTGTCGGTTTGGTTAGTATCCCTGCCATGGAACGAAGGAAGGCGTGCGAAAATTACAGATAATATTATTACACGAGGCTGGGCAGATCCTCAAAACCAAAAATCCCTATCAAAGAGTAAGCCTTTAAAGCCCGGTAAATTCTACGAAGTAACATTTAACCTGATGCCCGACGATCAAATAATTCAGGCAGGTCAGCAAATTGGACTTTTAATTTTTTCAAGTGATCGGGAATTTACCCTTTGGCCAACTCCGGGAACTGAATTAACCATTGATTTGGATGGAACAAGTTTAACATTGCCTGTTGTGGGAGGTGGCGAGGCTTTTTATAATGCGTTGAAGGAAGATTAAAACATATACGTTAATTACATAAATATGGAAATAATACTAATAATGACACTAAGTTTTTTGACCCTAATTATTGTATTCTGGGCATTGATTGATATAGTTAGATCTAGATTTATAAATCCAAATATGAGAACAGTTTGGTTGGTTGTCGTTTTGTTCTTTCCAATAATTGGATCAATACTATACTTTCAAATGAGGAAGACATTAACAACAGGTGAATCATTGAAATTCAATCCCAAATTCAAGAATTGAAAATAATATGGGTATAATATTCAACGTAAACGGCCTGAACGATTGTATTGGTGGGCTCTCGAAAAGAATGCCAAATTGCGATGGTTCACATTAAATTATAATAACATGAAACATATAATCTCACTACTTATCATTGGACTATTCCTAAATTCTTGTGATACAAAAAAAGAAACCAGTTTTAATGACCCTGAAAACTGGAAGAAAAGAACAATTAATTATAGCTTAAGTGACTCTCTTGAGTCGGGGACGACTTATCTGTCAGTTTATTCTCAAATTTATAGTATGACAGAGCATAGAACTCACAATTTAACAGCAACGATAAGCATGAGAAATATGAATAGGTTTGATACTGCTTTTATTCAAAAAGCAGAATACTATAATACAAAAGGTGAACTTATTAGGACATATTTCAACAAACCGATTTTTATTGCCCCATTGGAAACTGTTGAAATTGTAATTAACCAAGTTGACAAAGACGGTGGCTCAGGAGCCAACTTCATATTTGAATGGAAAATAAAACAGAATTTAAACGAACCATTTTTTGAAAGTGTAATGATTTCAACTTCGGGACAACAAGGAATATCATTTACTACTCAAGGGAGAAAAATAAATTAATAATATTATTACCTGTGTTTTATATTGCATTCTTCCATCAATAAAAACTTCTTTGGATTAATCATATCCGATCATTAGCACAAATTATGTCAAAATCAAATAAAGATGAAAGTAACAGCTGAGAAAAATGAAAAAGTTGCAAAAATGATATTTGCATCTATTTATCCACTTTACCTAAATAGATTGGCGAAAAATGGAAGAACCAAGGAAGAACTAAACCAAGTAATAGAATGGTTAACTGGATTTGATGAAGGTAAATTACAAGCACTTATTGAAGAGAAAGTAACTTTTAGAACATTTTTTCAAAAAGCTAAAATACATCCAAACGCACACTTGATTAAAGGAGTCGTTTGTGGTTATCGAATTGAAGAAATAGAGGATGAATTTGAATTGTATAAACAATGCAGACGTATGGAAAAGCTGATTGATGAATTGGCAAGAGGTAGAAAGATGGAAAAGATTTTAAGACAATAATCAAAATCGGAATTATGGCAAAAACAAAGACAACTTACACTGGAGAAAACGTAACAGATTTCATAAACTCATACGTTGATAACGATCAGAAAAAAGCTGATAGTTTTCGTTTGATCAAATTGATGGAGGAATGGTCTAGTGCTGAACCTAAAATGTGGGGGCCGACAATTATAGGATTCGACAACTACCATTACAAATATGCTAGCGGACACGAAGGAGATGCGCCTGTTCTTGGATTCTCACCGAGAAAAGCAGCGTTCTCGCTTTACGTTTATTCTGATACCAAGAGAAGTAAATTATTATTAGCTGAACTCGGTAAATTCAAAATGGGAAAGGCTTGTATTTATGTGAAAAAACTTTCTGATATCAATATTTCGGTTTTAAAAGAACTCTGCATAGAATCAATTAAATACATTAACGAGCATCACGAATGTTCTTGCAGAATAAAACAAACCAATTAACGAAAGAAAGAAAAACTTGTGCTAACACCGTATATAAAAAATAAGCGAGATCACAGTAGCATCAAGGTTTGTAGTTACGCAATAAAATGTAACTTTGAGGTCTTGGTTCATTGCTATACCTAACTCAATATATGTAAATGCCCCTATTTCAAAAATCAGTACTCAACAAATATTTGAACGAACAAAACAATGAAGTAGTTCAACAAGCATATCAAAAGTATAGTTCATACTTTCATAACACTACCATTCAACAAAACATAATTAACAGCAAGGAGGAGCAATTTCAGGAGGGTTTTCTTCGTGAATTATTTGTTACCATTATGGGATATGTACTAAATCCACAACCCAACTTTAACCTGACTACCGAGTTTAAGAATGAGAAAGGAGCTAAAAAAGCTGATGGTGCAATTCTGAAAGACGGAAAAGCCGTTGCTGTGATTGAATTGAAATCAACTAAAACAAAAGACCTCGAAACAATAAGGCAACAGGCATTTGATTACAAGGCTAATCATAGCGAATGCGTATTTGTTATCACTTCAAACTTTCAAAAACTTCGATTCTACATTAATAATGCAGTGGAATTTGAAGAATTTGACCTGTTTATACTTTCGGAAGAACAGTTTAGGTTACTTTATCTATGTTTGAACAATGAAAACCTTTTGAATGACCTTCCCTTAAAGGTAAAAAACGCATCAATACTGGAAGAAGAGCAGATTACGAAAAAGTTTTACGATGATTACTCCAATTTTAAGAAGGAACTATTCGAAAATATTGCCATTCGCAACGAAAATCTCGACGGAGTAACCAAACTTCATCTTTATAAAAAGACACAGAAACTACTTGATCGATTCCTCTTCATATTTTTTGCTGAAGACCGTAATCTTCTACCACCGAATTCAATTTCCCGGATGATTACACGGTGGAACCTTCTAAAAGATGAAGATGCTTACAAGCCATTATATGAAATATACAAGCAATATTTCGGGTACATCAATACCGGACGTGATGGTAAAATTCCGGCTGATGATATTCATGAGTATAATGGTGGTTTATTTTTACCGGATGAAATCCTCGATAGCATTAAAATAGATGATGATATTCTGCTAAAACATACCTCAATACTTACAAACTACGATTTTGAATCCCAGGTCGACGTAAATATCCTCGGGCACATCTTCGAACACAGTCTGAATGAAATCGAAAGCACCACTGCCGAACTTCAGGGAGTTGATTTTGATAAACAAAAATCCAAACGCAAGAAAGACGGTGTTTTCTATACCCCAAAGTATATTACCAAATACATTGTTGATAATACCGTTGGCAAGCTATGCGAAGAGAAAAAAACTGAGCTTGGTATCATAGATGAAGAGTTTATTCCAAACAGACAAAAGGATACTAAACGAAAACTTCTGCACAATCTTGATGCTTACCGTGTTTGGTTATTACAGATTACAATTTGTGACCCCGCTTGTGGTTCGGGCGCATTTCTTAACCAGGCGTTGGAATTCTTAATCAATGAGCATCATTACATAGATCAGCTAAGTGCTCAGTTGTTTGGCAGCACTATGGTATTCCAGGATGTGGAGAATCAGATATTGGAAAAGAACATCTTTGGAGTTGATATAAATGAGGAGAGTGTTGATATTGCAAGGTTATCCCTATGGTTACGAACAGCGCAACGTGGAAGGAAACTCACAACACTCAACAAGAACATAAAGTGTGGAAACTCGCTGATTGATGATCCTGAGGTAGCCGGAGATAAAGCTTTTAAGTGGGAAGAGGAATTTCCGGATGTGTTTGCCAGAGGTGGGTTTGATGTTGTGATTGGGAATCCGCCTTACACATATAGGAATGCTATTTCAATAAGTAATAAAGAATATTACAAACAAAATTATAATAGTATAGAAGGAAACTTTGATCTTTATAAATTCTTTATGGAGAAAACAACATTTCTTACAAAAGAATTAGGCTATGCAAGCTTTATCGTACCAAATACTTTTTTAACTGCTAATACTTACAAAAAGCTCCGGCAAATATTACTAAAGTGCTTTAAAATAGTTGAAATATTTGATCTAGGATTGGAAATATTTGAAAACGTTGTTGTTGAAAGCGTAATTTTCACTTTTCGAAAGGATATTTCAGAAGTAAAAAGAGATACTGTTGTTAAAATACAAAGAGATCGAAAAAGAGAGTTTGAAGCATTACAGGTTAAGTATACAATTGATATAAATAAATATTCTGGCAAGGATAGCACCTTCAATATTAACATTTCTGATTCTTTTTCTGGTATAATTGACAAAATGAAAAGTGATTCAATATCTCTTGGTAAAATTTGTTATTGTACAGTTGGAATTAATACAGGGTACATTAAAAACGAATTAACATCAAATGATAAGATAGATTATCGTTATCATAAAATGCTAAATGGTAAAGATATAGGGCGATATAAAATATTATGGCCGGGTGAATATATTATGTATGATAATGAATATGTAAAAAGCCAAGGTGATCGTGGGCGTTCTCTTCCTCCTGAATACATATTCACTTCAAACAAAATACTTGTTCAAAGAACCAGAAGAGGAATGAAACGCAAACTTGTCTGTTGCTTAGATGAACAGAAACACTATAATCTAAACAGACTATCTAATGTAGTTATAACTGATATCAATTATAGCTTGAGCATTCTATTACCTATTCTTAATTCCAAGCTACTTGACTTTTATTTTAATGTTTTTTTTAATGAGTATGAGGTTAAACCACTACATTTAAGTCAGCTACCTATAAAAGAAAACTGTAAAAATTATAAAAGTCTTACTCTTCATGGCGAACATATACAAGATTTAATCGGCCAATTTTTAAACCACTCAAGTATTCTGGTAAAATATATTCAGTCTATTTTCTCAATTGAAACATTCAGTAAGAAACTTAAGAACTGGTATAAGCTAGACTTTGGAGAATTCATCAGTGAACTCAACAATGCAATAAAAAAAGCAGGTGGACACAAGTTATCCAAAATTGATGAGATGGAATGGATGGAAGTGTTTGAAGCAAAGAAATCCGAAGCC
>CALDOI010000196.1 GCA_937912115.1 uncultured Bacteroidota bacterium
CTTCGCTACGCTCAGCATGACAAAGGACTTGGGATATGGAGCTCGTTGTCTTTCTGAACGTAGTGAAGAATCTCATCAATTGGAATATGTTAATGGTATGAGATGCTTCGCTACGCTCAGCATGACAAAGGACTTGGGATATGGATTTACGTTTTATACTCTTTAAAATTGACAGATTTACTTCCTGGCCTCAATTAACAAGTTAAGCATAACTAAACCAGCTTCTGAAATTACTGTCCCAGGGCCAAATATTGCCACCACACCTGCATCATAAAGAAATTGGTAATCCTGAGCTGGTATTACTCCGCCCACTATTACCATAATATCTTCACGACCAAGTTTCTTTAGTTCTTCCATAACCTGAGGAACAAGTGTTTTATGCCCGGCAGCAAGTGAAGATACTCCCAGTATATGAACATCATTCTCAACCGCTTGGCGTGCAGCCTCGGCAGGAGTTTGAAAAAGTGGTCCGATATCAACATCAAAGCCCATATCGGCATAACCAGTAGCTACAACTTTAGCACCCCTGTCGTGACCATCCTGCCCCATTTTGGCAACCATAATTCTTGGTCGACGACCATCGAGTTTTGCAAATTCATCAGCAAGTTCATGCGCTTTTCTAAAGGTTGTATCGCTTCCAGCTTCTGCAGCATATACTCCCGAAATCGATCTTATAACGGCTTTATATCTTCCCATAACTTTTTCGCAAGCATACGAAATTTCTCCGAGACTTGCACGATTTTTTGCAGCCTCAACGGCTAATTCCAACAGGTTACCTTCACCTGTTTCGCAAGCTAAGGTTATTGCATCAAGGTTTTTCTGAACCAAACCATTATCACGATTAGCACGTAATTTTGCAAGTCGTAGCAATTGGGCTTCACGAACTGCTGCATTATCAATATCCAATGTATCCATAGGATCTTCTTTTTCCAGCTTATATTTATTAATCCCAACAATAATATCTTTATGGGCATCAATACGAGCTTGTTTACGAGCTGCTGCCTCTTCGATTCTCATTTTTGGTAGTCCGGTTTCAATGGCTTTCGACATACCACCCATTTCTTCAATCTCCATTATGTGTTCCCATGCTTTGTTGGCCAACTCGTGGGTAAGGGTTTCTACGTAATAGGAACCTGCCCATGGATCAACCGACTTACAAACATTTGTTTCTTCCTGAATATAAATTTGAGTATTACGAGCAATGCGAGCAGAAAAATCAGTAGGAAGTGCAATCGCCTCATCCAAAGCATTTGTATGTAAGGATTGTGTATGACCTAGTACCGCGCCAAGTGCCTCAACACATGTACGAGCAACATTATTAAATGGATCCTGCTCTGTTAAACTCCAACCTGATGTTTGCGTATGAGTGCGCAACGCCATCGATTTAGGATTTTGTGGATTAAATTGCTTAACAATCCTGGCCCACAACATACGACCTGCACGAAGTTTTGCAATTTCCATAAAATGATTCATTCCCGATCCCCAGAAAAATGATAGTCTTGGAGCAAAATCATCAACTTTTAACCCGGTTTTTATTCCTGTACGAATATAATCAAGACCATCGGCAAGTGTATATGCTAGTTCAATATCTGCTGTAGCCCCGGCTTCCTGAATGTGATATCCCGAAATAGAAATTGAATTAAACTTTGGCATTTTTTTCGATGTGTAATCAAAAATATCTGCAATAATGCGCATTGAAGGATCGGGAGGATAAATATAAGTATTACGAACCATGAATTCTTTAAGAATATCATTTTGGATTGTTCCTTGTAGTTCATCAAGCTTTGCCCCTTGTTCCAATGCTGAAACTATATAAAATGCAAGCACTGGTAGTACAGCTCCATTCATAGTCATTGATACTGAAATTTTGTTCAATGGAATTTGATCGAACAAAATTTCCATATCCAATATCGAGTCGATGGCAACACCAGCTTTACCTACATCTCCAACTACACGCTCATGATCACTATCATAACCACGATGAGTTGCAAGGTCGAAAGCAACAGACAAGCCCTTTTGACCTGCAGCAAGGTTACGGCGATAAAATGCATTCGACTCTTCAGCGGTTGAGAACCCGGCATATTGTCGAATGGTCCATGGACGTGTTACAAACATTGTTGAATATGGACCCCTTAAATATGGTGCCAATCCTGCAGCATAATTAAGATGTTCCATGCCTTTCAAGTCCTCAGAAGTATATACTGGTTTAATGTCTATGTTTTCTGTGGTTTTCCAATCGGCTTTAATATTATTATCCTTTTCCCACTCTCGATTAGATGTGGTAAACTTAGGATTATTATCTATGATTATATTTCTAAAATTAGGTTTCATCTTGTGTAATTGTTCAATTGTTCGATTGCTCTATTGTTCGATTGTCTTATTGTTAGGCATACTAATGATTGATTATTTCATTATCAGTTTCTGATATCTGGATAACTCATCTAATAAATTGCTTTTCACATGGATTAGATTTGTTAACCCTATTTCTTTTAGTCTGTCAATAATTTCGATTGGATAACCTGCCAGCACAATAATTGTGTCATCTTTAAGTGCATTAAAAATTGGTTCAGCAATATCTTTATATTCTTCATCGGAACTACAAATAACAATGATATCAGGTTTAGCGATTTTTGCTGATTTTATTCCTTCGTCAACTGATTTAAACCCCGGGTTATCAATAATTTCATAACCTGCACATCCAAAGAAATTACCAGCAAACTGTGATCGCGCTTTACGCATTGCAAGATTGCCATAGGTAAACATCCAGGCAACCGGTCGCTTATTTTTTTCCGAATACAAGTCAGTTTGATATCGAAGTTCTTCTATTTGATCCGCACCACGATAAATTGTTAGTGGTTCAACTTCCGTTTCAGAATAAATATTTCTTTTTGGAAAATCAAAATCGGAGGCAAGATGTTCATTAATATTTGGAAACTGATTAGTCCCCAGAATTGACTTTTTGCGTATTGCGATGTCCTCATTCTTTTTAGAAGCCTCTTTACATACTATTTTTTGAATAATTCCTTTTTTGAAGGCAGTCAAATAGCCCCCTTCATCTTCAATTTTCAGGAATTGTTCCCATGAATTGTGAATGAGTTTATCGGTAAGTTCTTCAATATAATATGATCCGGCGCTAATGTCGGCAACCCTATCTAAATATGATTCACCCTTAAGAACCAGTTGTTGATTGCGTGCTATACGCTCCGAAAATTCAGTTTCAGTTTCAAAAACAGAATTAAATGGCAGCACACTTAGTGAGTTAATACCACCCAGTATGGCCGACATTGATTCGGTGGTTGTACGCAGCATATTTACATAAGGATCATAAATCGTTTTATTCCATTGTGAGTTGCTACAGTGAATATACATTGCAGCATTTGATGCATCTTCTAATCCATATGCATTCACAATTTTAGACCAAAGATATTTGGCCGCTCTAAATTTTGCAATTTCCATGAAATAATCAGATCCAACAGCAAAGTGAAAACGAATTCGTGGTGCTACTTCATCAATACTTAAACCTTTATTTGTAAGATAAGTGAGGTATTCGGCAGCCATTGCCATTGAAAATGCTAACTCATTAACAATGCCTGATCCTGAATTATTAAATATTGAGGCATTAATTGTGAGATATTGAACTTTTGGCAAATGGGCTGATGCTGAGTGCAGATCAATTAATAAAGATAAATCTTCTTCTTCAGAATTCTTAAAACTACCTCTAATGCTGAAATCACCAATTGGATCATAATCAACACTTCCCTTTACCTTCTCCAAATCCCGGTTATATTTTTTTGCAAGAAAATCGAGTGCTTTAACTGTTTCAAGGGGGTAATTATTACTGAAATTCAGCTCCATTATATCAGCACGGATATTCTCACAAATACTTTCTATGCTTGCAACATCAGGCTTAAAATTATCGTCAAACTGAAAACCCAATGAATCAACACCAAGTAGTCTAATTCTAAGCGCTTTCTTATTTGCATCTTTAATATTATCAACACAAATATCCTGACGAACCAGCCAGTTATTTCTCTTTACCTTATTTCCTCTCACAAAAGGAAAATTACCGGGGAGAATATCCATATGTGGCAAATTGGCAATATCATTTTGCCTGTAGTAGGGTTGCACTTCAAATCCTTCACCGGTTTTCCAAACTAGTTTGCGATCATAATCGGCTCCCTTTAAATCCGTTATAATTTTATCTTTCCACTCTTTATCTGATACAGGAGGAAACGCTTCAAAAAGCTTTTCTTTGTTCATTAGAATAACATTTTATTTATACCCAAATTGCCCTCAAAGATAGTTCACTTTGAAAACATTCAGATTTCTGTTTTTTTGTGGGCGCAAAATTAATACAAAAACATTGGTTAAAGACCCCAAAAAGCAAATATTGTTAAATTATTAACACAAGTATTTTCCCTTCTACAATTAACTAATTCTGTGATTATTGACATTATTGTTAAGACCATAATTGAGAAAGGTATGAAATTGAGTAGATATAAACAAAAAAAGGCACACCAATATGGAGGCCTTTACTGATTAAAGCAATTGTGAGCTGAAAATAATTGATAGCTATATCATTGTAACTTTCTAATTATCCTGATCTATTTGCTTTGTTAGGAAAAACCCAATCAGTAGTGCTATACCACTCATTAGAAATATTGAAGCTGCAATTGCAGGCTCTTCATACATCCCAAAAACACTACTCAAAATGCTTCCAAAAATAATTCCTGTACCAACTCCAATTGATATTAATCCAAGATTTAATATTACAATTTTCCAAACTATGCTTCTATTCCTGCCTTCTTTTTTACTATAAAAGAGGCTTACATCTTTATCCTTCTCAATTAATAGTAATCGCTCTTTGTGTCGTGTATTATAATATAGATAACAAATCCCAAACACAACAATAAACAAACTGATAAATACAATTGATACTTCCATTTTTTTACTTTTTAAAGGTTAGTTATTCATTTATATCTTTGACAAGCACTTTAATACTTTGGTTACAAAA
>CALDOI010000197.1 GCA_937912115.1 uncultured Bacteroidota bacterium
TGATTTTCAGGAATCATTTTTAGAATCAGGTCCTTGCCCTGACCTCCAATATATACTTTTACTAATCCTGAATGAAGAAAAATTACGTGTGATGCAAATGATCCTTGCTTTGCAATTATTTCTCCTTTTTTATATTCAATGTTAATAGTATTCTTCTCAAGTAAACCTTTCTCCTCTTCGGTCAAAACACTAAAACAATCCGTTTGCGGATTCTCAACAATACAACTAGCTGGTGGATTTGACTGCTTCATAAAACTAATAATTTGCGGCAAATGTACGAATAAAGTAAAAATCAGGTGTACGTCATACTATTTTATGTCAAATTACACTTTTTGACCCAACCTATTACAATGTTTTACTCTAGCATCCCATTCATCTTCACATTACTTTTGGAGCACATTAACATAATCAAAATTGAATTTTATTCTAACACTTAAATTATTAAAAATGAAAAAATTATTAAGTTATTTTTTAGTTGCAATGCTTCTTCCGGCATTAGTACTTACTGGTTGTAAAGACGACACCGATGATCCAACTCCTGCTGAAACAGGTAATTTCACAACACTTTCAACCTACATGGTTAATCAAAATCTTGACCTCCCTACTTTATTAGATGGTTGGGTAATTGACCCAATACTTATTGCAGATGGTGGTATAGTTGATCCAACAGACTATTCAATCCCAGATTGGGTTGTATTTGACATAAGAAGTGCTGCTGATTTTGCACTTGGCCATATTAAAGGATCTGTAAATGTTGCTCTTGCCAATATTGTAACTGAAGCTCAGGCAATAAACAATAACGACGCAAAAATTCTAGTTGTATGTTACACAGGACAAACTGCAGGGCGCGCTGTAATGGCCCTACGTTTATCTGGATTTCCTAATGCAAAAGTTTCAAAATTTGGATTTTCTGCTTGGTCAGATAATGCTGTTTTTGATAAATGGTCAGGTAACGTAAGTGATCAGGCTGTTGGTAACGCCAACTGGGTTACAACTGCTTCTCCAGCTTTACCGGTAAATGGATTCCCAACCTGGACAACAACCTCAACAGATGGTGCCACAATTTTAAATGAAAAAATTAATGAGATGCTTGCTAATACAGCCTGGAGCGTTAGTGGTACTGACGTTCTTGCTAACCCTGCTGATTTCTCAATTTACAATTTCTGGAGTGCTGCTGAATATGCAAAATACGGTCATTTTGCAGGAGCTTATCAGTTTCTTCCAATTTCATTAGCTGGCGATATTGTAACAGCTTTAAACGCTGATAACAACCTGATTTACTGCTATACCGGTCAAACTTCATCCTTTACTGTTGCATGGTTGCAAGTACTGGGATATGATGCAAAAAGCATTCGTTACGGTGTAAATGGATTAAGTTATACTGCACTTGTTGAAGGTGAAGCTGCTCATTGGCATTTTCCTTATCATTCATACGGATACGAAGTATCTAAATAAACTGACTGATTATTTCCCGCAAACATTTTATCTAAATAATATGTTTGCGGGATTATTTAACTCCAATTACAAACAATAAAGATCGGTAAACATGAAAAAAGTTATTTTTTTGATAGGGCTATTCCTTCTAACAGTTATTAATTCAAACTCAATATTTGCACAAGGTTGTGTTGAGACAACATCGGATGATGGCCCTCAAATTGTTGGATATATTCAACCACAATTTAACTCCTACTTTTTTGGCGAAAAAGCCAATGGAGACCCTATTAAACCAAGTACATTTTTCTTTAAAAGAGCTCGTGTTGGTATCGTAGGATCTATCCCTTACGATGTTAGCTATTATGTTATGGCTGAATTCAGCCCCGGTTTATCCGGTGGAAGTCCTTATCTATTGGATGCATTTGTTACATATGCACCATTTGGAAAATATTTAAAATTTTCTTTGGGACAGTTTAAATCTCCATTCAGTCTTGAACTTAATACCCCATGTTATGCACTAAATACAATTAACCGCTCTACTGCAGTAAATGAACTGGCTGCACCGTTCCGTGATATGGGACTTATGTTACTTGGTAGTTCAGATTCTTTATTTGGTATTCATGACCTAATCTCATATAAGATTGCCATATTAAATGGAACAGGAATTAATACTATTGATGACAATAAGAACAAGGATATTGCAGCTCGTATAGTTATTGCTCCATGGCAATGGTTAAAGGTGGGTGGTAGCTATCGTACCGGTTTTGTTGGTACAAAAGACATTAACAATGAACAAAAAAAACGTACTAGAACCGCCTTTGATTTAACATTTGATAAATGGAACTTTATGCTGCAAGGAGAATATCTAATTGGACAGGATATAGGTGAAATCGCTGGTGGCGGTGGTTGTGGAGGTAAAGCCACAGCTGCAACTCTTCCAACTTATGATAAAGATGGTTTTTGGGTAGCAGCAATGTACATGACACCATGGAATCTCCAGCCAATCGTAAAATACGAAACTTACAATCCAGACGGAACTGCATACTCATATCAAGGAGTAACTCAAACATATGATCAAAACACATTTACATTTGGGTTAAATTACTTCATAAACGACTGGACAAGAGTACAAGTTAACTATTTGTATAATTCGGAAGGCAAAACTGCCGGAGTTACAAATGAGTATGATAATGATACATTTATGATTCAGGTTCAGGCCAAATTTTAATCTCTAAAAATAATAATCTAATGAAAAAGCTAACATATATATTATTATCAGGATTGGTTGTATTAATATATTCATCAGGCCTAATGGCGCAAGGTGATATAATAAGTGCAGCTGAATTTATGACAATGGTAAAAACAGACAAGAATATGATTGTTATTGATGCCAGCAAAGCTGACAGCTATACGAAAACTCATATTAAAGATGCTGTAAATATTCCTCATAAATCATTATACAATGAAACCGAAGTTGAGGGGCTTATCGAAGACCCTGCAAAACTTGCTGCTATTTTCGGATCAGAAGGAGTAAGTGAAACGAAAACTATTGTTGTTTATGACGGTGGATCACAAAAATACTCTTCCAGGGTTTATTGGATACTTAAATATTTAGGTGCTCCAAATGTAAAAATTCTACAAAAAGATATGGATCAATGGAGGAAATCTCGTGTACCCATTACAAAAATGCCAACAAAAATTACAAAAGCAACGTTTACTCCAAAAGTTAATAATGCAATTTATGCAGATTTAGCTTATGTAAAAAGTGGAAAAGCAATTTTAATTGATGCACGTACAACTGAAGAATTCGACGGCACATCAGATAAAAGTGTTGGACATATTCCAGGAGCAATAAATATTGGATATAAAGAAGTACTTAATGCTACCGAAGGCTTTAAAAATAAAGCTGAGATAGAAAAATTTGTAGCTCAATATAAACTCTCAGCTGATAAACCGATTGTAGTTTATTGTAATACAGGAGTTATCGCAGCAGTAATTTACGTTGCATTAACTAATATTTTGGACTGGAAAAATGTTAAAGTTTACGATGGTGCATATAAAGAGTGGGAAGCCTTAGGCAATAAGTTTGAAACAAAAGCCGGTGTTTCTACTTCAAAAAAAACCAAAAGTAATTCCTCAGATGGAGGATGTTAAATAGAGGTTAACCAGGATATTACCTGATAATTAAATATACTTACCAGGTAATATCTTTTTATTGTATTTATACTCTGCTCTTTGTTGACTATAAGTAATATAAAATACTGTTTCCTGTTAATACCCTAATACCTAATAATTAGCAAAATGGAACCATTAACGAAAAAGTCATTCAAAAATCTCACTAAGACTGAACAAGTTGTGATGGTTATTAATTCAGGCAAAAAATTACTTTCTCGTCATAACGAAAATTATTATATCCAACTTTATTTTCTACCAAACCTATTCACAGAAGTTTGGTATGAACAATCTAAAACAACAATTGTAAAAATAGGGATTCCGTCAAAAGAAAAAATAATACAGAATTACCATATTGATAAGGAAAAAATAAATCAATTATTACATAATTAGAATTTCAAAATCGAATTTTTCTCTATTTGAATATTTCCAAAAGAGCTGTCATGTTAATGTCAGTTCTTTTTTTTTGCTCAGATTTTAACACCGTAAAAAAAATTACTGAACTAAATATGGAATAACTATATGAAAATTGATATTGGGTTATGATTTTTACCATACCTGCTTAAGTCGAGTCTAACTTAGTAGATTGTATATAAAACAATACCTAAGAGTGGTTCTCCATTAGTTTAGAAATGTCGTATTTCACTTTACCTTGAGCTCCCTTTCTTAAGATTCTAAAGCATATTCAAGGTAAATTTATTACTAAATAAGCTAACCTATACATTTACATATAAGAATAACTAATGCCACAAAGCAGCAGAGGAAATTTAGGGCTAGTATACTAATTATCATAGCCATACAAAACGATCCGCTTCTTTTCAGTAAATTTTCAGCATCCATGATTATCGTTTTTAATTGTTATTATAGTGTATTAAAAAAGTGTTTTTCAATGTTTTAAAGTTTTGTAACTACTATTTACAATATTTACTTTTTAGAACCAACCGCAGCCAACAATAGATTATTAAAATATATTGCAAATGGACGGTATGCCAGATGCGACCATTTTGAAAATGGCACTTCGATCATCAACATCGGAAAAAGAGCCATCAAATGAAATACATACATATAATAAGTGGCATAAGGCAAGCCATAAATTCTGAAAAAATGAACCAATATTCCCGATATTGTAGTTAAGAATAATAGTACCAGGAATGTCCAATCGGTAACATGAGAGTGCTTACTTTTTTCAGATGTTTTTTTAATACGTTCAATAATAAAGTATACTATCCCAACAGTTAGGCCAATTGTGGCATAATAACCTAATAACCGCTGAGGATGCCACCACTCATAAATATTATCAGTTTGAAACCAAGGGAGAAATACCATGATCATTATTAACATGATAACATAGCTTGTCATTAAGAACAAATGAATTATCCAATATGTGCTTAACGTATACTTTTTACCTGTTAGTTCGGTGTCGCATTTAGAAAATTGTTTTTGAGTAAAAAAATGAAGTATAAGAGCCCATAATTCTGTAAAATATAAACTAAAAGGAATTTTAATATCTTTTTTACTCCTTACAATTTTCAAATACATATTAAAGATATTGCTTAATAAAAAGAATGCTAACAATGCAGCCATAATCCAATCACCTATTTCAATTTGTTTCCACGGGGCAAAAGTGTTGAGCTTAACACCTCCATCGGCTGTCAATTGGGTTGTCATCGGTCCATGAAAAAATATAAACAATACAAGAATAACAGCAGCAAGTAATATAATTGTGCCAAATTCCCAAACTTTAGATGTGTATAATTTGCTTGCCAAGCCGGTCCAGTCATATTTTGAAGTGAGGTACCGTCTCAAAGTCATCATTAACTCACCGGGATCAGTTTCTTGAGGACAAGTACTACTACATTCACCACAATAATAACATAGCCACGGGTCCACCGAGGATTCCAATTCATCTTCTAATCCCAGTACACTTAACCGGATCATTTTTCGTGGAAATGAATTTTCTTCATCCGATAAGGAGCATACAGCAGTACAATTACCACAATTGTAACAAGCATTAAAATCTAATGCACCATACTCTTTCAATACTTTACCAAAATCAGGATTTATTTGCGCCATCTTACTCCTTGTTTTTTAGTCTGTAATAATAATATTCGTCATTATCATCTATGTCTCCTGCTTCAAGAAAACCATATTTAAGAAGAGTCATCAAATTGTATGTAATGGCATCAATATCATCATCCATCTCTTTCGCGATTTCTGGAATGGTTTTTTCACCTTCTTTAAGCGAATCCAATATTTTTTTCTTCAGCTTATTAAACGCCTTTATCTTATCCTTTACACCTTGAGGAACTTTGCGCTTCTCTTTCATTATATCAATTGTCTTCTTCATCGATTCTTTTTTACAACTGTTCAAATTCAATCCACTAATCAATCAGAGCTTCAATCATGCTTTCGATTTCAATATCGGTATATCCAATAAGTTGAATAGCGTTGGAAGGGCAAACTGGCAGACACATACCACATCCTTTACAGTTGGCTTCGTGCACAACCGCAAACATCTTACCATTTTTCACTTCCTTAACAATTGCACTGTATGGGCAAACATCAGCACACTTATCACACCAATTACATAATAATTTATCTATTTGGGCAAGTGTTGGTTCCAACTCTATTTTACCTTTACTTATCAGGGAATTGACTTTTACTGCTGCTGATAATGACGATTTTACAGATTCGGTAATATTTAAGGGTGCCTGACAAGCTCCGGCAATAAGTACGCCGTCAATTACTGTTTCAACTGGCCGGAGCTTGGGATGGATTTCGTTATAAAACTTATCCCTTCCTATTGGAACCTTCAATATATTATTAATCGAGTCGTTTTTTCTTGGTATCATTCCGGTAACCAGCACAACAAGATCGGTATTAACCTCCAATTCTTTATCAGCCGTTAGTATATCTTTGATTTTTACAACAGTATGTCCGTTTTCCTTATAAACTTCAGTAGGTGAATCCTCAAAAGATTGTAAGAAGATATCCCCCTGTTTGGATGCTTTATGGTAGAGGGCTTCTTGTTTTCCGTACGTACGTATTCCCCTGGTAAAATGGAAGTTGTTGATTGTTTTGTATTTTTCCTTTACCATGATAGCAGTGTGAATGGCAGAAGTGCAGCAATAACGTGAGCAATATTTATTTTCTCCGTCAACCTGGCGACTTCCTACACAATACACATATGCAATATTTTTAATTTTTTTACCCTTGAAGATCAGGTCATATTCATTTAATTCAATTAAACGTTTTAATTGCTGAAGTGTAACAACGTTTTCAATCTCTTTGTAACCAAACTCACCTGTTTTGGGTTCATACGGGCTGGATCCTGTTGTTAATAAAACCGCTCCAACATTAATATTGAGCATTTCCTCTTTTTGATCAAGATCGATTTTATCACAGATATCAACACACTTGCCACATTTAGTACAATGTTCAACATCAATTGTGGGTATTTCAGGAAATTCACTGGGGAAGTTTTTATAGATGGCTTTTTGCTTTGTAAGACCGAAATTAAACGGGTCATCAAATTCAACTGGACAAACCTCAACAGCTTTTTTGAATTTACCCCAATCCAGTTTACAATCTGGCTTTACATGTCTTGGCCTGATTCTCAGCTTAACATCAAAATTTCCAACACTTCCCGTCTTTGAATCAATATCGGCACCTGTAAAAAGAGTAATATTATTTGCTTCCATTATAGTATTATAAAGCCTGGAAACAACTTCACGTCCGGTTTCGTTAGTGGTAAACAATTCGTTCCATTGAGCAGCTCTTCCTCCGACAAAATATTCCCTTTCAATTATGAATACTTCAGTTCCCATTTTAGCGAGTTCAATCGCTGCCCGCATTCCGGCAACACCAGCACCAACAACAAGAACTGAATTGGTTGAAGGTATAGCCATGGGTGTTAACTCCTGCGATTGTTTCGCCCTGGCAATTCCAGCCTTTACTAACTTAATGGCTTTTTCAGTCGCTTGTGGTGGTGTGTTTGAATGTGCCCAGGAACACTGTTCCCGGATATTCACCTGCACATAATTGTACTGGTTTAATCCTGCTCGTTGTGCAACATTTCTAAAAGTATTTAAATGAAGCTTTGGTGAACACGAGGCAACAACAATAGCATCAAGTTTTTGATTCTTAATATCTTCGATCATCTCGTTTTGCGCTGAATCGGAACAAGCAAACATTGTTGTTTTTGAAAGAATAACATCCGTTGTTTCAGCAGCAATATCTTTTACTTTCTCGCAGTCAACATAATCAGAAATATTTGACCCGCAATAACAAATATATACACCTATTCTGTTTCTCATTTCACACCTCCATTCAAATAACCGGCAGCTTCAGCAGATGCTGCTCCGGCAGATAATATTGAGTCAGGAATATCCAATGGGCCTGTGGAAGTCCCAGCAACAAAAACACCATCAATGTTTGTTTTCGCCGGACAGCAGAGCTCATCCACTTTGTTCACATAATTATAAAGATCTTGCTCAACCCTGGAATTTTTAAATATTTCAGTAAAATCAGTATTTGGCAGCATCCCAACTGAAAGAACAACGAGATCATGCTCAGCCTCTTTTACGTTTCCCTGTTGAATATCTTCGTACAGTATAATCAGGTTTCCATTTTCTTTTTCTTTAATCAGGCCTGCTTTTCCCTTGATAAATTCAATACCCATTCCTTTCGCTTGCTGGAAAAATTCGCAAAAACCTTTGCCAAATGCCCTGATATTAATATAGTAAATGGTTACATCAGCCATTGGCAGGGCTCCCATAAGTAATTGAGCTTGTTTAACTGAATACATACAGCATACCTGTGAACAAATAGGGTTACCCACGGTTTCATCACGTGAACCTGCACACAAAACATACGCTATATTGTCAGGCATTTTTCCGTCCATAGGACGAAGCACATTATTAAATGGTCGCGTAGGAACCAATTGCCTTTCCATTTGCATGGATGTTACAACATTTTTAAACTTTCCATATCCATATCTTGGAATAAGTAAAGGGTCAAACAATTCAAACCCTGTAGCGATAATTATGGATCTAATTTTAATTGTGCTTTTTTTCTCAACCTGGGAAAAATCAATTGCGTTTGCCGGACAAACCTTCTCGCATAGTCCGCAAAGACTACAATTCTCAATATCTATTACTGCTATTCGCGGATTGGCAATGCTAAAAGGTACATAAACTGCTTTTCTGCCAACCAAATTCCACTGATATTGATCTTCAACAACAACAGGGCATTTTTCTTCACAAATCTGGCAACCCGTACAATCATCAGTAACATATCTGGGGTTTTCAATAAGTGTTGCGGAAAAGTCATTTTCAGCATGCTTTTCAATGTCCTGAACTTCGCTAAAAGTAAATATTTCTATATTTGGATGCCTTGCTGTTTCTGAAACTTTAGGTGTGGTAATACATGCGCCACAATCAAGTGTTGGAAAAACTTTACTAAGATGAATCATTTTCCCGCCGATCGAAAGGTCTTTTTCTACAAGTATTACTTTATATCCGATGTTAGCGAGGTTTAATGCAGCCTCTTCACCGGCAATCCCTCCACCAATTACTAGAACATCATATTCTTTTGATTCTACCATACCTGTTGATATGTTATATTATAGTTAACACTTTTAATATTTGATATTACTAACTAGCCAAAGCTTCTACAAAGTTTTTCATGTGTTTAACAAAAGGTTCGGAACAAACAGAACATATTGCCGCCATTTTTAATTTGGCCGGATCTATCCCTTTTTCTTTCATTAAAGCATGTGTTCTCTGAACCAATTCCCCTGTTCTTTCCGTACAGGTATCACTAAACGAGCAATCGGTTCCATCGGCAGCTATAAATACCCCGTCAAAACCTTTATCAAGTGCATGTAGTATCCATTTTGATTTTATGGAGCTCGAACATGGAACATTGATTGTGTAAACTGTAGGTGGATAGTGTTTTTTCAGAAGACCCGCTAAATCAATTGCAGGATCTGAAATCTTTTCCGTAGAAAACACCAGGATTCTGGGAGCTGTGGTCTTTCCATCCATGGCAGTTATCCCTTTTTCAAATAGATTTTGAAATAACCTGAATCTTCAACAGTACCAAGATATTCATGGCCTTTTTTATTTGCCCACTTTGGAATATCCCGTTTTGTTCCTTCATCGGCAGAAAGAACTTCCATAATTTCTCCGGAAGCAATTGTTCCTATTGACTTTTTTGCTTCTAATAATGGGCCTGGGCATGCTGTACCTCTTGCATCAACTGACTTGTCTACTACTAAATTTTGTAATTCTTCTTGTGACATAATATCTAAATTTTAAAAATTAAAAACAATTATCTTTTAACTAATCTATTCTGAATTCATTTTTAAATGAACATGTGAATATCAGCCTCTTCGGCTGCAGTTAAATACTCTCCAATTCCACACAGGTCATCAACCAAACCATTAAAATCTTCTAATTTTTCACCACCCCAAATTTTTCCTGCAAGGCTGCAGATATAGATTTTAACATTAGTCATTTCTTTTGCCATCTCGAAAAACTCATACCAGGTGGAAACATTTAAGTCTTTTAATGCTTGTGTAAATTCACCTTTTAAATGAGATGCTTCAGCAAGATTATCGATTTTGTTTTCGTTGCCCTTTATAAAAGCCCGGGCACCCTGAAGCAAAACAAAAACTTCTACATCCATATCATCTGCAGCTGCTCCACTCATTATTACTCCTGCTGCTGTTAACTTATCCAGGCTTCCTGAAAAAAGCCCCATACATAATTTTGCCATAATTTTCTTTTTTTAGAGATTATTAATTACATTTTTATTTCATCCTCCACAACCACCTGATTCTTCAACTTTTGGAGCAGCAACATTTCCTGTTTCACTATCTCCCTCTTCAATTTGTTCAGGAAATGTATTATTCCATTCCTCCCAGCCACCTTCAATAAGGAATACTTTACTATGCTTTGTTAATTTTAATGCAGGACATGCCAATGCAGCTCTATCATTAGTTTGAGAATAAACAAATAATGTTTCCCTCCTGTTCGAAATTCTACTTGAGAATTCCAATATTCCTCTTGGAATATTAATTGCTCCAGGAATGTGACCTTCAACAAATTCATCCTTTTCCCTACAGTCGATAATACTAAAATTACTACCATGATTAAGTATATTATTTAACTCCTGTACTGTAACTTTATTAATACCCAATTGTGCTTCACTTACTAATTGATCAATATTTTCATAAGTATTATTCTTTTTGGCACCACAACCTCCAATAAGAATTACCAATACGAAAATGGAAAAGAGCTTATAAGTTTTCATTGTTTTATCTTTTTATTGTTAATTATGGAGAAATACTAACCTCCGCATCCACCTTCTTCTTTCTGAGGAGTACCTCCTTCATCAAATTCCGGATCCCAGGCAAGTATTCCACCCTTTAAGTTTTTCACGTTTGAATATCCCAATTCCAACAATGCTTTTGTTGCAAGTATACCCCTGTCTCCTTTTTTACAATATAATACTATGTCTGCATCTTTTTTAGGAACATACCATTGTGCCTCTTCCCAAAAATATTCGTTATCAATTTTAAATTCTAGCACCCCACGAGGTATAAGTACTGAATATGGAATATTACCCACCTCAAACTCTGACGGCTGGCGTACATCAATAAGAAAAAATTCTTCCATATTTTCAATCTTAGTATTCAGTTCAGCAACAGTAATTTGCTGAACATATGGTGAGATATCAGCCGCCAACTCACTGCCATTCTCATAAATTCCTGAACAACCTGTTACTATTATTAGAAAAAGGAAAGCAGATACCATTCTAAATATTCTCAGTTTCTTCATCTTAAATTATTATCAAATTAATAAGCACTAAATTTTCCTGTTTTTTCATTCCACTTTACGAACACATACCAGATAAGGATGATAACTGTTACCAGGGCAAATGCTCCCGGATATCCCAAATAATCAGGAAGGTAACTTTTAAAATCCCAGCTTGCAGGAAGCATTTCCACAATTGGAGGAACTATATATAGTTTTGATATGGGAGAAATAATAAGAAAACCAAGCGCCGAGGCCCATAGTTTAACCTGTCCTTCACCAACACGCCATAGTGTTCCCACGGCACAACCTCCCGCAATGGTCATACCAAGTCCAAAAACAAAACCTCCAATTATTGCTCTAAAGAAGAAATGGGAGAAAATCCAGGTCATTTCCCGGGTGCGAAGTGCCACATCTCCCACTGCAATGCCAAAATACTTTATTATAGTGAACCCAATAAGACCAATCATTATACCTGCCATCACTCCAACAGAACCATCTGATTCACCAGTCATAAAAGGATCACGAAATGCTTTAACAATGCAGAATCTAGACCTTTGGCTTATTAAGCCCATGAGCATACCAATTATAATAAACCATGCTAATACCTGATGATTGCCAGAATATTGATATGCTATATACAAGGTTATAATAAGTACTATCCATCCTGCCCATTTTTGCCAATTCCCTTTTTTACCAGTACCGGCAAAGAAACTATAACTCTTACCACTGCTAAATCCCGGAAATTTTTCCATTTCCCACATAAGATATTTCAGAGCCACAATGACCCCAAGGAATAAACCTATGGTAAAAATTATTGCACCACCAGATAAGGCAGGCATTCCACTAAAGAAAGCACCGATGGTACATCCAATACCAAAAGTTGCTCCAAGGGCCATAAGGCTTCCTCCGATAAAACCCTTAATTAATTCTCCAACAGGAGGGATTCTTAATGCAAATTCTTTTGAAAACAATGCACCTATAAATGATCCAATCACTAAAAAGAGACAAAGCATTCCATAATTACTTGAAATTAGTGGCGTTGCATCTTCCAAGTTAAACAATCCCAATATACTATATAAATTTTCGCCCCAGTTATTTATTCCTCCACTGGCGCCCCATGGGCTTTTGATTGCGAAAAGAAGAATATTCAAAGTTCCTAGGATTATCCCACCAACCCATACCGGCCAGTGCTTAGCAAAGAATGTCTTATACAGCTGACCAAGTGCGCCAGCCTCTTTTTTATTATCCGACATTTTTACCTCCTATTTTTTCTGAATTAGAAATCGAAAAATTCCACCCTCAAGTTCGCCTTCATCTAATAGTACATTACCACTTTTATTACACCATCTTGGTAAATCTGATTTTGTTCCAGGGTCTGTTCCAATCATTTCAAGTACTTCTTCCGACTTCATGCCCTTCATTGCTTTTGCTAATTTCATCATTGGCATAGGACATGAGAGTCCTTTACAGTCTAGTGTTTGATCAATTGCTATATTCATAATAAGAAATTTTAAGAACTTAATTAATGGTTTTGTTAATTATTTAACAAAGTAAATTGGATATTTTTCCAATACCAAAAATTTTGGCGTATGATAGAATTACTAATAATGTGAACTTCTCTACATTCATATGAAACTTTTTTATCACTACTACATATGTTACATTCACATTAAGTGATTATATTCGCAGGATTGTAATCTTGTACATTAGCTCTATCATAATACTTTTAACCTATGAGAGACATACATCCTGATAACTCCTGTAAAGAATGTGCTGTGAAATCCAGTACAGTTTTCAATCTAAATGAAGAAGAATTAGATATCCTGTGTAATAAGAGTACCGAAATAAAATTCCAAAAAAGAGAAAAGATTATAAAGCAGGGTACCTTTACTCAAAACATTGTATTTATAAAATCAGGTATTATAAAGGTGCATCTAACCGGTCCGGTTAATAAAGATGAGATATTGAAAATAGATAAGGGTCCAGTGTTTATTGGAGTACCTGATGTATTTGCAAATAAAATACATACATACTCAGTTACCGCATTGGATGATACAATTGCATGTTTTATTGAATTCTCAGGTTATAAATACTTGATTCAGAACAATGGAAAATTTGCTCTTGAAATAATAAATACTATGAGTAAAGGTATTGTATCTCACTATAAATACTGTGTAAACAAGATGCAAAAACAATTAATTGCCTCTTTTTCAGAAGCATTGCTTTACTTTTCAGAATACATTTTTGAAAAAGATGAGTTCCAGATTCCATTAACAAGGGTTGAATTCGGAGAATATATTGGAACAACACGTGAAACCATAACTAAAATAATTCATGATTTCACTGTTGATAATATTATAGAAGTAGATGGAAAGAATATTAAGATATTAAACAAAAAAGTATTAAAAAAAATAAGTGCTGCAGGATAATGTCTTAGAATGTTTAATTTTAGCTTTTGTAGCATTAACCTTTTTCGCTTATCTTTTTAAGCAATTCATAATTTAGTATTTCAAACGACTTACCTTTAACTTTAATAGTGCCGATATCTGATAAGTCTTTAAGTGCTCTGGTAACACTTTCTCTGGTTGCACAAACAAGTGCTGCTAAATCATAACGTTTTAGTGGAATATTAAACCTACGGCTTTTATTTATTTCATCTGAAAAAAACAATATTGTGTCAGCCAACCTACCATCTATTTGCTTTTGATGGACATTTACAAATCTTGTGAAGTATGTGAGCTCGTCTCGACATAAATAAAGTATTAACTCATTTGCAAAGTCTGCATTTTTAGTTATAAGCTGTTTAAAAGATGTTATATCAATAAAGCATATTTTTGATTTCTCAATGGTTGATGCTGAGTATTGATGAATTTTACT
>CALDOI010000198.1 GCA_937912115.1 uncultured Bacteroidota bacterium
AAACTAAAATGCCCAATAGTGAAGTTGCAGGAAAAGCAACAATCTTTATTTTCCCTGATTTAAATACAGGTAATAATACATACAAAGCCGTTCAACGATCAGCAAATGCTGTTGCCATTGGACCAATTTTGCAGGGATTAAATAAACCGGTTAACGACTTAAGCAGAGGTTGTTTAGTTGTAGATATCGTTAATACAGTTGTAATAACAGCCATTCAGGCTCAGGAGGATTATAGTTAAAATGTGAGAATTGCAAGCAGATAACTCTATCTGTTAATAAACTTCACCCTAGTATTACATCACGATAACCGGAGCTCCGGCAGGGTGAATGTATTCGGTGTTGCTAAATGCAAGAATAGGATAAAAAATCGGGCCTAAGAATATTAATCCCAAGGTAAATCCAATCCCTCTTCCAAAGCTTAACGATAGTAGGTTTAGCATCCAAATAGCGAAAACCAAATTAACACCTGGTATAAAGAATAACAGTAGCCACCACCAGGGTTTACCTACCACTTCAAGAAGCATAATTGTATTATAAATTGGAATCAATGCTACCCATCCCGGTTTACCAGCTTTTTCAAAGATACGCCAGTAAACATACAGATAAAAGGCAACTATGAAAATAATTAAAAATATTGGACCAGTTCCAATACCATCAAAGTTTTGTGACTCGTAATCCATGCTATTAATAATTTAAATTAGAAAACCCAAAGTTAAATAAAATATTTAGCCTTTAGTACCATTTCTTTTTCTTAAAATAATACAACATACCACCAAACACAAAAACGATAATAACCCAAATGCCAAAATATCCCCATTTCCAATTTAGTTCAGGCATATTTACAAAGTTCATTCCATAAATTCCTGCAATAAAAGTTAAGGGTATAAAGATTGTGGCTACTACCGTTAATGTTTTCATTACTTGATTCATACGATGACCTTGAATAGAAAAAAACATATTTACATTACTTTCTAATCTTAGGTTAATTTGGTCACAATCGTCTATAAGAGACAAGCACAGGTCTTTTAATTCATAAAAATATTTAATGTGTTTTGGGTTGATTAGGTTAAATTCTTCCCTTTCAACTTTTGTAACAAATTCTTTTATTGGTATAATTGTTCTTTTAATCTGATGAATTTGTCTTTTGTAAAGATCGATTGAAACTAAAGTGTCAGGAGATGGATCCGTATTTATGTCCGAAAGGTTCAATTCTTCCAGTTTAATTTCATAATTTCTAACAGTTTTAAAATAATTATCTAATATAGATTCAAATAATAGATATAAGAGATAGTCTGTACCTCGTTCTCGTATTATTCCAACGTTATCCCTAATCCGTTGTCTTACATGGTTAAAATAATCTGCTTTTTTTTCTTGAAAAGAAACCAGATAATTTTTCCCCAATATGAAACTCAACTGTTCTGATAGTAATTCTTCACTATCCGTAGGCAGTAATGATTTCAATGAAAAGAACCAGTAATTATCATATTCCTGAAATTTTGGCCGCTGATTTACATCAAGTATATCCTGAATTGCAAGTTGGTGAACTCCCAACTTGATACAGATATTGTTTATTTGATCGATGTCGTGAATGCCATAAATATTAAGCCAGTATTGATTTTTATCGTCGGGAATTTTTGTAAATGATGCTTCCGAATAATCAGAATCCTCAAGGTATTCATCCACATTGTAACTAAATAATTGAAGACTGGTTTCATCTGAGTGCTTAATCCCGGTGAAGACCGGAGTATGCGGATTCAGTTTTTTTCTATTTAGTATTTTCTTTGCCATCATTTAAATCATTTTTGTAAACCAATGTCCTATAGGGAAATGGTATCTCAATACCCTCTTTGTCAAATCGGTGTTTAACAGATTTAAGCA
>CALDOI010000199.1 GCA_937912115.1 uncultured Bacteroidota bacterium
ATTCAACCCACTAAAAGTTTTCTTTTCGTTCCTCAAAGAAAATCCGTTTAGCGGGTTTATTTGATCCAATAAGTCGCCTTGGACTTAGTGGATCGGAAAAAGGATTTTTTTTTAATACTTACAATTTACAAACGCAGTCGTTTTCCAATTTGTATTTTTCTTCACTTTCAGGACAAACAGCATAACCATCTTCGTTAAAGTTTAGTCGATGTCCAAACTCACTCATCCAACCAATGTGTTTTGCTGGATTTCCAACAACGAGTGCGTAGGGTAGGACTTCTTTAGTAACTACTGCACCTGCTCCAATAAAGGCAAATTCGCCAATATCATGTCCACATACAATAGTTGCATTTGCTCCAATGCTGGCACCTTTTCTTACTATGGTTTTTGTGTATTGACCCCTACGAACCACATTACTTCGTGGGTTGGTTACATTTGTGAAAACCATCGAAGGTCCAAGAAATACATCATCCTCACAAATCACACCCGTGTATATTGAAACATTGTTTTGAACTTTAACATTATTGCCAAGTACTACTTCTGGCGATACTACAACGTTTTGTCCAATGTTGCAATTTTTACCAATTGTGCAATTACTCATTATATGCGAAAAATGCCAAATTTTTGTTCCTGTTCCAATGTCACAGCTATCATCAACTATTGAAGTTTTGTGAATGTAATAACCTTTCTCCATTTTTAAATCTATTTATAATGATAAGTAAGTGCATAAAAAATGCCGGATAATCAGCAAAAATGCATAAAATACCCGGCATCTTAATATTTTAGATGATGTTATTTTTCAACAAACTCTAAAACTGCATCCGTAATCTCTTTTTGTATTTCAGGAGTTAGTTCTGTATGAATTGGCAGCGACATAACTGTTTTGCTTAACATCTCAGTGATTGGAAAATCACCTTCTTTATATCTTGGATCTAAATATGCCTTCTGCATATGTAATGGAACAGGGTAATAAACCGCTGATGCAATACCTTTGTCGGCCAAGTGTTTCATTAATCCATCTCTATCAACGTCCTTAAGTACTAATGTATATTGATGGAAAACGTGAGTAGTAAAGTCAGCAGTTACAGGAGTTTTGATTTTTGATGAAGATGCAAATGCATTGTTGTAATAGGTAGCAGCATCTAACCTTGCTTTTGAATACTCGTCTAAGTGTTTTAATTTAATGTCAAGAATAGCAGCTTGAATACTGTCTAAACGAGAGTTTACTCCGATTTCATCATGATAATATCTAACAGTCATACCATGATTTACAACGACTCTCATTTTTGCAGCGAGGTCATCATCGTTCGTAAAAATAGCACCGCCATCACCATAGGCTCCTAAATTTTTTGAAGGAAAAAATGATGTACAGCCAATGTGTCCCAAAGTTCCTGCTTTTTTTGAATTGCCACTTGCTGGGCAAGTATAGTCAGCACCTACTGCTTGTGCGTTATCTTCAATAACAAAAAGATCGTGTTCTTCGGCTATTTGTTTTATGACATGCATATCAGCACATTGTCCAAATAGATGAACAGGAATGATAGCTTTTGTTTTTGGAGTAATAGCAGCTTCAATAGCCTTAGGATCAATATTGAAAGTATCAGGATCTACATCTACCAATACAGGAGTAAGTTTTAATAATGCAATAACTTCTGCAGTTGCAATAAAAGTAAATGAAGTTGTAATTACTTCATCACCAGGTTTAAGATCAAGTGCCATAAGTGCCACCTGAAGTGCATCAGTTCCATTGGCACAGGGAATCACATGCTTAACTCCGAGATATGCTTCAAGATTGGCTTGGAAACTTCTAACTGCAGGGCCATTGATAAAAGATGCTTCTTCTAGTATATTAAGTACTGCATTGTCTACTTCGTTTTTTATTCTCTTATATTGACCTACAAGGTCGACCATATTGTATTTCATACTTAGATAGTGTTAATGTTTTAACAAAGGGTGCAAATATACTTAAGTTGCGATTACAACTTAGTACGATATGTTAAAAGTTTACAAAATATATATTTTTTTGCGACTATGGTTTAATCAATATTTTCATGCTGGAATATTTACAGTATCTTTGTTTTAAATTGAAAATTAAAGTCAGAATGCTAAAAAAAATATTGCTTATTTTGCTTATTTCATGCTCATTACTTGATGTAGTAGCTCAGGTAAATGTACGTGATTCAATTATTGGCGCATTTGTTCCACATGTATCTTATTCATATCAATTTCCTGGTGGTGATATTACAAAGAGATATGGAGACAATTCAACAATTGGGGTTGGCCTTAGATATAAAACTCTAAAAAACTTTGTGTATTCACTTGATGCTAATTTCATTTTTGGAAATGACATAAAAAATACCGATTCAA
>CALDOI010000200.1 GCA_937912115.1 uncultured Bacteroidota bacterium
TAAAACACTGGAAGCAGCGCATGGCAGAGGAAGCCAATGCCGGTTCAAAAATAATAAGCACTACACTGGGTGAAGTACAGTACACTGAAGTAGGAGATGGCTTGCCTGTTATTCACAGCCATGGCAGTCCGTCAGGCTGCGATGCCGGCCCGCGGGCTTTCAGTAACCTCGCCCAACGTGGAGGCCTGCGCTGGATTACGCCCAGCCGTCCGGGATTTTTAAAAACACCACTTTCTGTTGGAAAATCATCTGAACAGCAAGCCGATATGTTTGTGGCTGTGATGGATGCGTTGGGCATCGAAAAAGCGGTAATGCACGGCTGGAGCGGGGGAGGTCCGCCTGCAATCGAAGCAGCCAAAAAATACCCCGACCGCTTTGTCGGGCTTATCCTTTACAGTTGTGTGACCCACCACTGGGGCCATCGGGTTACCTGGTTCGAGAAATTGATCCTCAGCGACCCGGGCGAATGGATTTTTACGCTGATGCAGAAAATGTCGCCCGAAGCCTTCCGAAAAAAAACCTGCGAAGAAATGGGACTGGATTATAACTATCTGAAAAACATCCCTCAAAGTATGGCTTTTGTCGATCAGCTTTTTTCTTTTATGTCGCCGGCAAGTCTGCGCAACGAAGGCTCATTCAATGATATCGACAACTACCGCAAAATTGAAGACCTCCATCTGGAGAAAATAAGTATTCCCACCTTGATCAGTTTCAGTCACTCAGACAATCAACTGCCATTTTCCAACGCTCAGGAGGCAGCCGATAAAATCCCCAACTCAAGGCTGATCAACTTTGAATACGGGGGGCATTTCCCAATGGCTGACCCCCGTACCGACTACCTGAACGAAGATATGATCAGTTTTATAAAAGAATGTTACACTTAAACTATATACAAATGAAAAATCAATTTAATCCAATATCAATATGGGAGCACAACAATAGTTTGTATAAGAGCTACTTACATTCAGATGACTTAACGGTTTACACCAATTAGGCATCCCATTCCTGGGCGTAGTTTGCAACTACGCCCTTATATCAAATCATTTCCAGCCACTCTTTTCTGCTTTCTTATGGATTGGTGATTACTTCACTCCATATCTGCTTTGTCGGCTAAATACATTAGCCCAGTCAACCACTTGGAAAGTAAAGAAATAAATTGCTTCCTGGTCCTTTATTTGGTATGCATCACCCATGTTTCAAAAATAGGGAAAGTTGTGATATGCGAGCGTAGTTGCAAACTACGCTCAGTGGAGGCTTTTTTCTTTTATGTCGCCGGCAAGTCTGCGCAACGAAGGCTCATTCAATGATATCGACAACTACTCTCATTCCCACAAAATCAATCATATCCATTTTTACAATTTCCCAATGTTTACCAGGCTAAGGCATTGTTACTAAACAACTTAACCATTCTGGCTTGTTCTTTTGCACACTAACTGCGTTAAAAATACTCGCCGTATCTATGGCTATGTCTGCGTTTTTTGCCTTGTTACTGCACAAAATAACTTCGCCTGCTTTGGTCAACTTATTTAGTAACAATGCCTAAGTATATTACACTGAGTGCTAATAGCAGAACAAGTAAGTCAACTATCTTACCCTTCCCTGGCCTGCTGCCAGCCCGGACAATGATCGTCGATGGGATAACGTCTTGAAACTGGAATGGCTTCGTCGATGTGTTTTAATTTTATCAGGGTCTTTCCTTCATCATTAATCAGGCCTGTGGCATACGATAAATTAACAATTCGGGTACGGTGACAGCGAATAACCTGTGGCAATCCCTCGAGTTGTTCAAGAAGTTTACCAAAAGGAATGCGGAGCATTAGCTTCTCTGATTTTCCATTATTGAGAATAAAAATATCGGAATAGTTTTGGTTTGAAAAAGCACAAATAATATTTCTGGCCTGAACCTCCAGCACCACTTTTCCTGCTGTATTTTCAAGCGAAATGAATTTCCCGGCCACCTCCAAATCGGCCACACGTGTTTGATTTTCAAGAAAAGGCAACTCTACAATAATAAGTTTTTTGGTCTGCCAGTCAACCAGGTTTGCCACCAGCAGGGCAGGAAAATATATGACATCCATCGATAACACAGAAAAATTAACCGTATTGATACTTATTACCCCGGAATATCCTCCATATCTGGTATATAAATAATTAAATAAATTAATCAGCACCAGTGTCACCGCAAATAAAATGAACAGGTTCAGGTTGTTAAAATGATTTCCGGAGAACTTTTTTTTAGCTGCCAGGGGAGCAATAAAAAGTGTCACGAAAATAACAAGGGTAGTAATGCATCCATAGACTGAGGCGGGCAGGTAGCGCGATTCATGCAACTCGTTTAAATCGAAGGGGGTATAGAAGCCCAGGAAACCAAAAACTAAAAGCCCAAAGGCAAGTGAAACCAGCGCCTGGACCCACCAGCGGGAGGGATAAACAAGTCGCTTAAATAAAAACTGTTCGATGACATTCCAAAACATAACACGTCATTTTTTTCAATTATTTGGTACTCATTTCAGCTGCACCCAACACCTGGGAACTTGCTAGTGGGTACTTCCCATATAGGTACCACTGCCTATCAGGTAATTATATCCTGGAATTTGTTTTACGAAAGCCCTTTTCAGTTCTTCTTCGCCGGTTTGATAATTTATCCAATAATATTCGTAAAAACCACCCCCTGACTGTGCCGTGGCTATCAAACCCTGCACGAGGTAATTACCGTGCGAATCCTGTATATTCCACTCATTGGTACCCTGAATGGCAGGATTGGGGGGTTGCACGACATTATATCCTGAAAAATCAATCACATAATAATATCCGCTCAGGTCATCAAAAAACCGGATATGCTGCAGGAAAGTACGCATCAGTTCCACCCGTTGCAGGGAGTCAGTATGCTGAGCAGTAAGTACGGTACCCATGCCTTTGGCCACAGCGTCCACCGAGCTAATAACCACCAGGTCATTCACTTCCTGAGCCGACATCAAAGGCAAATCTGAGTCAAGATAGAAACCCGCCCCCGCATACCAATGACTGGCCGGGATTTGCTTCACAAAAGTGAGTTTGTTTTCAATGACTTGTGTAGCCGGATCCTGCCAGGCATACTCCAGAAATCCGAATCCAATATATTGTGCCAGGTTGATCATTTCCACAACGATGGGCTTACCATAGGCATCGGTTTGATTGATGGTGGAGGTTCCTTCCTGTTCGGGCATTCCAGGATGTGCGATATTATACCCGTTGAGACTTTCCACAAAAACATAACCGCTTTCATCGGCAAAAAAACGGGCCGCGTGGGTAAAGTCATGGCAAAACGAAGCTCGGGACGTACTATCGGTTATCAGGGTGTCAAACACCGTATTAAAGCCGGTGCCCAGGTTGGTGGCGATGGTTTGTACCACCTGTTTGCTCGCGTCATTTTTCGTGTACAACCCGGTAGAAGGGGCATCATTGTTTTTACTGCAGGAAAATAACCCCATTACAATAAACAACATTACAGGGAAACAAGCAACTCTCGCCAGCCAGTGAGCTGATCTGATTGCTTTTGTGTGATTTAATTTCAAAAACTGTTTCATGCGCTAAAAGAGATAACTTATTTACTTCGTATTTACATTTTAGTTTATCGTCAGGGAATTCGCTCCCAGTCGCCACTCAAGGCCAGCTCGCGGGGCAGACATTCTTCGACCACCGCCAGGAGGTTCAGCGTCGCCCCGTTTAAAAAGAAGCCATAAGTAGCTTCGCTGTTACAGTCGGTATCGTTATAAAATAGAATTTGGTTGTTTCCTTCCAGCCTGTAACTCACCACCGAAGCCACATGACCCGGAATAGAGTCCACAGGCTCCCAAAGAAGGAACCCATCCTCCGTAAAAGTGAGGTTAATAGGCCACAACACTTCATCAATGATTTCTGTACGGGTATAGGTTCCAACAGGGGTGGGATCGCTACTTTTGGAACAACTTGTTGCCAGTAATAACATGATAGTAGTTAGTGTCAGCAAGAAAACACCCATTTTAAGTCTTTGATAAGAAAGCGTCAAAGACAAGGCTTTCGAAGTTTTTGAAACTAAGGAGTTTACGTTTGTAAATGACTGTTTCAAAAACGAGAGTAACGCAGTATCTGACGTTTTCTTGCAAAGACTAGTTAGTGTAAATATGCTTTTAATCAATGGCTTAAACATTTCAGATGTCTTTTATAGTTGAATAACACTAATTTGCTAGCAAATATAATAAAATTTGTTGTAATAATAAAAATTATAAGGAGGACAACCTGTGGTGGAAAAACCGGAGCCGTTGACCACCTGAAACCGGATTAAATTGACCATCAATTCCAGTTTGCTTTGACCATGTGATTTCTGAATATTAAGGATTAGTAACTATTTGTTTTTCTGCCATATATATTGTTTTGCAATTTTTATTCACTTGCATTATGCATCGGTGGTCACTAAAACCGGAATGGGGTGGTCAATGTGGCCGGATTTTGCACTTTAACCCAGATTCTATGATGTTGGAAACCCTATTATTTGTTTATCGTTCCACTAAAGTTGATGATTTCACCATTATAATATCCTTTAGCAGTTACATTAAAGCTTGCTTTAAAACTTGTTGCTGAAGCAGAGGTAATAGTTATGGTTCCAGATTGTGATTTATAAAAATCTCCATCCTGAGCTGTAATTAATTCTACAAAACCCTGCTCCCCGGAACCACAATTATAGGTGCCAATGGAAACTGGGATATCATCTTTAGCATATATACTGATATCCATACCGTAATCGGTTAAGGTTTCTCTTGCCCAAAATGAAATAGAATTTTCAGGCTCAAAACTATAACTGGTAACATTATCAAAGCAAAAAGAAAGAGTAAAATATCCGGTTGATGATGCGGAAACCACTTCAGTGCAGTTGCTCGGATCACTAGGTTCATCCTTTTCACATTTTGTGCTCATCAATGTTGCTAAGCCAAATGTTATGGCTACAATAAAAAATAGTTTTTTTAGTTTCATAACTTTTCTGTGTTTATAATTATATGTAAAAATAAAACCACAGAAAATTGTAGTCAACCAAAAAAAGGATTAGCCGGTAAGATTTGAATATTCGCTTATGATTATTTATTATTCGCTAGACTATTATTGTAAAAATAGGCCTCGCGTGCTACTTTGAATCAAAATATTGGAAACCTTTTAGCCTGATCCAACCAATATTTATTAATGTCTATTGGGATATTATTCATCCCACAATAATCCAGAAAATTATGTAATGGTAGGTTACCCACAAGTTCTTTTCCAGTTTGCGGGCAACCACCCAATCCATTGATAACGGTATCAAATCTTCTTACCCCTGCCATGTATGCTGCATCAACCTTTTCCATTCGTTGATAATCTGCCGAATGCAGATGAAATCCAAACTCAACATCGGGGAATTTTGATATTAAACTTCTGAATACCTTATGTATAATATCAGGAGTTGCTTCTCCAAGTATATCAGAAAGAGGGAAAATATTTAATCCTTTTTCAATCAGCCTGTTTACCCAATAAATGAGTAATTCAATACTCCAGTCATCACCATAAGCTTCTCCAAATGCCATCGATAAATAAACGATTAGCTGCTTATTATTGTTAACACACATGGCCTGAAGCTGATCAATCGTATGCTCAGCCTGATCCAGTGACTGATTAATATTTTTCTTTAAAAAACTTGGTGATGTTGAAAAAGGGAAAAACAACTGATCTATCTGCTGAAACTTCATTGCCTGTCTCCCTCCACTTTCAGTAGCAACAAGAACTGCAATTTTTGATTTAGTTTTAGCATAATCCAAACCCTCAATTACTTCAGCAGTATCTGCCATTTTAGGTATTACTTTGGGAGAAACAAAACTTCCAACTTCAACTGTATGAAAACCACACTTCAATAACAGGTTTAAATATTCAATCTTCTTTTTAGTGTCGATTGGATGTAATAAACCCTGAAATCCGTCGCGTGGTGTTTCAACAATTTTAACCACAGTTGAAAAATTTTGTTACCAATTTCATTACGCTCTCGTCGTCATTTTGAATTCTGGCTATCAAACCTTTATCATCATGTTTTTTCAACATCTTAATGAGCAGGTTAATAACACTATCGGGGAATACATCGTACTTTTTGTAAAAAGCCCTTTGATCTTCTAGGCATTGTGCAGATTCGACGCATGATGTTGGTAACTGGGCAAGTGACTCTTGTTTCTTTTTATTTTCCTCATCGAAGATGTTAATATCAACATAGGTTTTTTTGGCAATTTCCAGTGGATTTTTAATCTCAAAACCATGGCGGGCAGCTACAGTAATTCCAGCTAATAATAAATAAATATCAGCTGAACCATCGGGACTACGAACCTCCACAGTTTGTTTGTTTGAGAAATCAACAATATCTCCACTTTCCTGTGGATTAACCTTATGAATCATATTTACCGGAGTTGTCCATCCCAAAGGAACTCTTACTAATACCGACCTGTTACGATCGCCCCAGCAAATATTTGTGGGTGCTTCCTGGTGAGGCACCAATCTGAAATAAGATGTAGG
>CALDOI010000201.1 GCA_937912115.1 uncultured Bacteroidota bacterium
TACCCTACTCGTCGTTGCGAAGTATTTGCAGTATACAAATACAGCTGCAAACTTCTATGACTTGATTAGGGCAAAAAATAAACGCATGAATTATTCAGGTTAGGCAACCTTCTGATCAATTTCCTCTTCAATATCTAATTCTATCCGAAGGTTATTGATAATAAACTGCTGTCGATCGGGGGTATTTTTGCCCATGTAAAATGACAGAGTTTCGTTAACCATTGATTCACGGCGAAGAATAACCGGATCAAGCCTGATGGAACTGCCAATGAAATGCTTAAATTCAGATGGAGATATTTCCCCAAGTCCTTTAAAACGTGTGATCTCAGGATTTGGGTTTAATGCTTTAACGGCCTTGGTTCTTTCATCATCTGAATAGCAATATCTGGTAGATTTTTTATTACGTACTCTATACAATGGGGTTTGCAATATATATACGTGACCTGTTTTCACCAGATCAGGATAAAACTGCAGAAAGAATGTTAGCAGCAATAGCCTAATGTGCATCCCATCAACATCAGCATCAGTAGCAATTACAATATTATTATAGCGAAGATTTTCAATATCCTCATCTATATTTAATGCAGCCTGAAGTAAATTAAACTCTTCATTTTGATATACAATTTTTTTACTCAAACCAAAACAATTCAAAGGCTTACCTTTTAAGCTAAACACTGCCTGAGTTTGTACATCACGAGATTTAGTAATAGATCCACTAGCCGAATCACCCTCTGTGATAAATAATGTTGTTTCGAGTCTTTTTTCGTGATTTGTATTAAGATGTATACGACAATCGCGTAATTTTTTATTATGTAGACTAGCCTTTTTAACACTTTCACGTGCTAACTTTTTAATACCTGCCATATCCTTACGCTCCTTCTCCGATTGCAGAATTTTCCGAAGTAGGATTTCAGCTGTTTCGGTATGAATATGCAGATAATTATCAAGGTTTCTTTTTACTATATCATTCACGTAGTTTCTAATACCCTGACCATCTGGCTCGATGGTTTGCGAGCCCAGTTTTGTTTTAGTTTGTGACTCAAAAACCGGTTCCTGAACTTTTATGCTAATGGCTGCAATTATTGATGAACGAATATCGCTGGTATCAAAATCCTTATTATAAAACTCACGAATAGTTTTAACTATTGCCTCACGAAAAGCCGTTTGATGAGTTCCTCCTTGTGTTGTATGTTGTCCGTTAACAAATGAATAATACTCTTCGCTATACGACCGGGAACTATGTGAAAACGCACATTCGAAATCGCCCTCTTTAATATGTATTATTGGATACTGAACCGGCCCATTGCCATTTATGTTATGCTCAAGTAAATCAACCAGGCCATTTTTAGCCTGCATTTTAACCCCATTGAAATCTATAGTGATTCCATTATTCAGGAACACGTAATTCCAGAGCATTTCTTCTATATACTCAACTAAAAAGTGGTAATTTCCAAACACCTCAGTATCTGGAGTAAAAGTTATTATGGTTCCTTGTTTTTCAGTGCAATTAGTGATTGGCGGATCATTTAATACTGTCCCACGTACATACTCAACTATCTTTGTTTTGCCTTCACGGATAGATTGAGCCCTGAAATCCTGAGAAAGTGCGTTAACCGCTTTTGAACCAACTCCATTTAATCCAACCGCTTTTTTAAAAACCTTTGAATCATATTTAGCACCCGTATTAATTTTACTAACACATTCATTAACCTTCCCCAATGGCATACCACGACCGTAATCTCTAATTATAACAGTTTTATCCCGCACCGTTACTTCAACAACAGAGCCATGTCCCATTACAAACTCATCAATGGAGTTATCGATAACCTCTTTAATGAGTACATATATTCCATCATCTGGAGAGCTACCATCACCAAGCTTACCAATATACATACCCGGCCTAAGCCTAATATGCTCTTTCCAATCGAGCGATCTAATACTATCTTCAGTATAATCAGCAGACATCTATAACAATTTGCCGCAAAAATAGCAACATAACAATCGTCATAAACATATCTCTAAATTATTTGTTAAACATATATTGTTGAAAACATGCTTAAATAAAGGGATTCAGGAGGTTAAAGCATTTTTAGAGTTTCGTATATATATCTAATTAATGAAAAATTACTCCCCATTGAAATAATTTTCTTATATATGCCAATTATTCCACCAAAATCGCAATGTATGGATGCACTTTACGCACTTGATGAAATTCGCCTAAATTTTAGCAGTAGCAATCTTCACACACTTAATGTTGCAATCGCATTTGTAATGTTCGGCGTTGCTTTAGAGATTAAGTTTGATCATTTTAAAAAACTCATATTAAATCCAAAATCAGCATTTTTAGGAGTAATTTCACAATTCCTTCTACTACCCTTTCTTACATTTCTATTAACTCTAGCTCTTCATGATTATTTAACACCAACAATGGCATTGGGAATGATATTAGTGTCTGCATGTCCAGGAGGAAATATCTCAAATTTTATTTCATCATTGGCAAAAGGTAATATTGCTTTAAGTGTTAGCCTCACAGCTATTGCAACTATTGGTGCAATATTTTTTACTCCACTAAACTTCGCTTTTTGGGGTAAGCTTACAATTAATTTTTATTCAGCAGTAGATCCTGATATGCTGGTACGCCCGTTGGAAATAGATGCTTATCAAATGTTTCAAACTGTTTCAATAATTCTTGGGATTCCTCTAATTTCAGGTATTTTAATTAATAATAAATTCCCAACCTTCACAGCAAAGGTTGTTAAACCAATCAAACAAATATCAATTGTACTATTTGCAGCTATTGTTATCATAGCGCTTGTGAAAAACTTCGAGTATTTCAAAATTGCAATAGGATATATTTTCCTAATAGTGCTAGTTCACAATGCTTTGGCATTGGGAAGTGGATATTTCCTTGGCTATATTGGTCGCAGACCAATAATTGACAGGAAAACTATTGCAATAGAAACAGGAATTCAAAACTCAGGATTAGCATTAGTATTAATATTTAATCCTAAGATTTTTCCACCGGAACTTGAATTAGGTGGAATGGCTGTTATAGCTGCATGGTGGGGAATTTGGCATATTATTGCAGGATTATTACTGGCTGGCTATTGGAGTAAATTTAGCTTTGGATTATCCCATACCAAAACCGTAACTAATTAATGGGGCTAGTTAACATTGAAGAAAAATCGCTTGGCTATAATCTACTCAACATTTGGGTAAAATTTTGGCATAACAAAATATACTACAGAAATTTTACTGTATTAGGGAAAGAAAATATCCCTTTCGACAAACCATTAATATTTACGCCAAATCACCAAAATGCCCTGATGGATGCTCTTGCATTGGCCTTTAGTGTGAAAAAACAATTTGTTTTTGTAGCCAGATCCGATATTTTCAAAAAACCAGCCATAGCCAAAATCCTTTACTTCCTTAAAATATTACCCATATATCGTGTTAGAGATGGTTTTGAAACAGTAAAAAAGAATAAGGATATTATTCATAAGACAATCGACATTATAACTTCGGGAAGCGCCATGGTAATACTTCCCGAAGGCAATCATTCGGGTTTCAGAAGATTAAGACCTCTAAAAAAAGGTTTTGCACGAATGGCATTTCAAACCGAAGAAGCGAATAATTTTAGTTTAGATATTCATATAGTGCCCGTTGGTATTGATTACGATAATTATCAAAATTATAGAAGCTCACCAATAGTTAACTTTGGAATTCCAATCCCTGTGCAGGAATACACCGAGTTATACAAAGAAACTCCTGCGATAGCAATCAATAGCATCAAACAAAGACTTAGCGAGCATTTGAAGCCAACAATTGTAGATATTGAAAGTGAAGATAACTATGATTTGTATAATGAGCTAAGGGTTATATATCGCTCACGTATGGCTGAAAAACTCGAGCTCGATTCAAAAGATAATAGAAATCGGCTTTTTATGGATCAACAACTAATATCATCACTGTCTAAATACGAAAAGCAGCACCCAAATGAAATATCTGATTACCAAAATAATATCCTACGGTATATTAAGTTAAGAAACAATCTGGGTATAACAAACAGCATAATTGAACAGAAAGGAATTAACGTGCTCACACTGGTTATTAATTCCCTTGGATTGCTGCTTACAATTCCAGTGTTTTTATATGGGGTAATTAACAACTTTCTACCCTACTGGGTGCCCATAAAATTCTCAAAAAAAATTCATGATCCCCAATTCCAAGGCTCATTTAAGTTTGTGATATCATTACTATCATTTCCTGTTTTCTATATCATTCAGGTTACGTTAGTTCTATTAATCACTAAAAATTGGGAATTGGGTCTGGGATATCTTCTAATGCTCCCAATAACAGCTTCATTTGCATGGTGGTGGCGACAAGCTTTTAATACAGTTAGGGTTGGATGGAGATACCGGATATTAAGTTCAAAAAAGAATGTGGTATTTATTGAGATGCAGCAACTTTATGATAAAATTATTTCATGGACAAACGGAATAGTTTGACAATAATGTACTGAGAATAGCAGAATTAACCTCTTTACCATTTGCCTTTTAACATCTACTAAACTATTGATAAACCGAACGATACTTATTTACTAGGCGTTAAATTGTTCAACACATTCACAAAATTAATAAACCCAACTAATCCGATCCAAGTAAATTATAATCCCATATTTGTTTACTACAAAAATATATAGTTGTAAAAACAACCGAAATAGGATTTAAGACGGTATGATAATTTTTAATCAAAATAAATTAAATTATGTTTTAAAATTAAAAATATAGTATATTTGCACCCCGAATTTAAGGGATAGTTCATTGCGGATGTGGCGAAATTGGTAGACGCGCTAGACTTAGGATCTAGTGCCGCGAGGCGTGGGGGTTCGATTCCCTTCATCCGTACACATAAGGATTAAGGAGCTGGATTTTTTCGCCATTGGCGGCAGTTCCTTTATCCGAACATTTTAATAGAGTTCTTATATTAATCAAATAATAGTTTTTGTTTGCACTAATGGGTTGTATGCCTACAATGATGCATAACTCCTGTTTCTCTGATAAACAACCGATACTAAAGTTTTAACATGAACTTTAAACTATCAAAAAGATTTAAAACATAATTTTATATTTCAACCTTAGATATTGCATCACGCAGTAATTTTTTGAACCAAACAACAAAATTTAATGAATATCTCACAAGAATCGAATGGCGAGTATACCGCCATAATTCACATCAACCTCCACGAAAGTGACTATAGTGATGCTGTAAGTAAGCAGTTATCGGATTACAGAAAAAAAGCTAATATGCCGGGTTTTCGACCAGGAATGGTTCCGTTGGGAATGATAAAAAAGATGTATGGCAATGCTGTAATGGTTGAGGAGGTAAATAAGGCTTTATCAGAAGCTCTTCAAAATTATATCACTGAAAATAAGATCAATGTAATTGGTAATCCTCTACCAAACACTGAAAAAACCACCAATATTGATTTTGCAAAACAAAAGGATTTTGATTTCTATTTCGATATAGCTATTGCTCCTGAAATTAACATCAAACTTAATAAAGATATTGAAGTTCCAAGTTACACCATTAAAATAAGTAACAAAGAACTTGATAAAGCTATTGAGGATGTGAAAGTAAGATTTGGTGAAGATGAAAATCCTGAAGTAAGTGAAGAAGGAGACGCACTACAAGGTAAATTCATTGAGGTTGACACCGAAGGTAATGTTGTTGAAGATGGTGTTGAAAATTCTGGATTCCTGAAATATGACGACATACAACTAAAAACTATTCAGAAAAAACTAGTTGGTGTTAAAGTAGGTGATTCAATAATTATAAATTTATTGAATGCAACCAAAGATGAATCAAAGGTTGCATCATTGCTTAATCGCCATGATGAAGGTGACGAAAAACTTAATTCCGATTACAAACTAGAAATCGAAAAAATTGTAAGAACTCATATCGCTGAGATTGGTGAAGATCTTTACAAAAAAGTATTCCCTTCGAAGGAGATAAAAACTGAAGAAGAATTTAGAAATCTACTTTCAGAAGATTTGCAAAATCACTATGGCCGCGATACTGATCGTCAGTTTTTAGGTGATACGATTAAAGAACTTATTAAAATAGCAGATATTAATCTTCCCGACGAATTTTTAAAGCGTTGGCTATTTGAAAGTAACGAAGGCAAGATTACCAAGGAACAAATTGATGAGCAATACGACAATTATGCCCGCACATTTAGATGGCAATTAATTGAAGGTGAATTATTGAAAGAGCATGCAGAGGCAATGGAAGTTAAGGATGAAGAAGTTCGAGGCAAAGTAGCCGCATATTTCCAAACAATGGGTAGTGCCGAATTAACACCACAAATTGAAGGTATCATCGATCAGGTTCTTAGTAATTCTGAGGAGAAACGTAAGATCTACAATGATATTCAAGATGAGAAACTCATCAAACTATTTAAAGAAACAGTAAGTGCCAAGAATAAAAGCGTAACTACTGAAAAATTTATTGAAATTGCACAACAAATAGACTAGGAGGTCAATATGGACAGCAGCAAAGAATTCAGAAATTATGCAGTGAAACACAGAGGTATTAGTAGTGTTTCATTGGACAAATATAATTCAGCATACGGTAATTATATTTCACCAACTATTATTGAAGAACGCCAGTTAAATATTGCACAAATGGATGTATTTTCAAGACTAATGATGGATAGAATCATTTTTCTTGGAGTACCTATCGATGATTACGTTGCAAATATAATTCAGGCTCAATTGCTGTTTCTTGAATCGAATGACGCCAACCGTGACATCCAAATATATTTGAATTCACCAGGTGGCTCAGTATATGCAGGGTTGGGTATTTATGATACTATGCAATACATCAATCCTGACGTTGCTACTATCTGTACAGGAATGGCTGCATCAATGGCTGCTGTAATATTATGTGCAGGAACTACAGGGAAAAGGACTGCCTTAACTCACTCAAGGATACTTATTCATCAGCCAATGGGTGGTGCTCAGGGACAGGCTTCTGATATTGAAATTACTGCCAGAGAGATTCAAAAACTTAAAAAAGAACTTTACGAAATACTTGCTCTTCATTCAAAACAATCATATAAGAAAATCTGGAAGGATTCTGATAGAGACTATTGGATGACCGCCAAGGAAGCTCTTGATTACGGGATGATTGATGAGATTCTTGTAAAGAAGAAAAAATAGATTCCATAGTTCGATTGTTTGATTGTTTAATGTACTAAGATTAAATTCAAAAAATCATTCAACATTCAACATCTAACACTCATAACTTCTACACCTATGGCTAAAAGAAAAGAAAAAGGTCATTGCTCATTTTGTGGGCGACCTGAACCAGAGACTTCCATTCTAGTTTCTGGCATTGACTCCCAAATATGTAATTTTTGCATCGAACAAGCTAATCTAATTCTTAAAGAAGAAGTATCCGAATCCTTTGATATACCTAAGGAACAAGCTACTTTACTTAAGCCAATAGAAATAAAATCATTTCTCGACAAATATGTGATTGGTCAGGAAAATGCTAAAAAAGTTCTTTCCGTTGCTGTTTATAACCACTATAAACGTATCGCACAGGAAAATGATGTGAACGATGTTGAGATTGAAAAATCAAATATCATTCTGGTTGGTGAAACCGGAACCGGCAAAACTCTTCTGGCACAAACAATCTCACGAATGTTACATGTGCCGTTTGCAATTGCAGATGCTACGGTTCTTACCGAAGCCGGTTATGTGGGTGAAGATGTTGAAAGTATTCTTACCCGCTTATTACAAGCTGCTGACTACAATGTTGCTGCGGCAGAAAAGGGAATTATATTCATCGATGAAATTGATAAAATTGCACGTAAAAGCGACAACCCATCTATTACCCGCGATGTAAGTGGAGAAGGTGTTCAGCAAGCTTTGCTAAAACTTCTTGAAGGAACTGCTGTTAATGTGGCACCGCAAGGAGGCAGGAAACATCCCGAGCAGAAGATGATAAGCGTTAATACAAAAAATATACTTTTTGTAGCCGGCGGTGCTTTTAATGGCATCGATAGATTAATAGCATCCAGGCTGAGAACTAATGTTGTAGGCTATTCATTTTCCGGATTAAACGATGAAAATATCGACCGAAAGCATCTATTACAATATATTGCTCCAAGTGATTTGAAAAAATTTGGTTTAATTCCTGAGATTGTAGGGCGATTGCCAGTACTTTCTTATTTGGAACCACTTGATAAAGCAGCCCTAAAACGCATACTTACAGAGCCTAAAAATGCACTTACTAAACAGTTTGAAAAACTATTTGGCATGGATGACATTGAACTGAAATTTGATGATGATGCTTTGGATTTTATTGTTGATAAATCAACCGAATTCAAATTGGGCGCACGTGGTTTAAGATCTTTAATTGAAACCATATTAGTTGATGCCATGTTCGAACTTCCTTCGAAAAAGCGTACAAAAAAATTACACGTTACTCGCGAATATGCTGAGAGTAAATTTGGCAAAGCAAGTTTGGCAAAACTGAGGGCAGCCGTTTAGTGTTTTTATTATTATTGTTTTAGTTTTGTATGTGGACAGACTATATTGAAGATAAGCGTAATAAAATAGATTCATCACAATCAGTTGAATCTTTGTCTTAATAAATAGTATACCAAAAAAAGTCCATTGATGGATATGATTCGCATATCTGAATAATTAAACTGATATTTAATTTTGTATTTTTGGTTATTGAAGTTATAACCATAACTTTTGTAATTAATGAAAAGTAATCAATTATTTTTTGAATACTCAAAAGTTGAAAATCATGAACAATGAGAGCAAAATAAATATTAAATTATCATTCTATTGTTTACTTGTTCTAATTATTATTTCATCTTGTGGTAAGAAGAATGAAGTTGCCCCTGCCCACTCGAATTTACCATTTATACACTGGAAAGCAGGAGACGATATAATAGTAACAGAGGATTTATATATCGATAGTGTGAATTTTATTATTGAACCGGGTGTAAAGGTAAAAATCCGAAGTGGCTGCAACATTATAATCGGAAAAAACTATTCGGTTAAATTAATGGCAATAGGAACCGGTGATAACCCAATAAATTTTACTACCTACAATCCTGAAGGACTCCCTGATAAAAGTTACTGGGGAAGCATTATTATAAATAATCTATATAATGAACCAGCTATTCCAACGTTTGAGTATTGCAATTTTATTAAAGGAGGAGGACAAGGAAGTGAAGCTGTTATTATTAATCAGTCAAACAACATTAACTTTTCGAACTGCCTAATCGATTATTCTTTAAATTATGGGATATTGGCGAAAAATAATGCTGGATTTAACGAGTTCACCGGAAATACTATAAAGCACACCTTAAACCATCCGGTTTCTATTACTTCTGGTAAAGCACACACAATAGGTATCAACAATATTATTATAGCTGATTCAACTAATCAAGGAATATTCTTGTCGACAAGTAACCTGAATATCGGTTATGATTCAATAATATGGAGAGCTCAAACTGTTCCATACATAATCCCAAATGACTTCTCTGTAACTGGAAGTACAGTTGTGTCCTCATTTTTCATCATTGAAGGAGGAACAACCATTATGCTTGGGGAAAATTCAAATTTTTATGTGGGGGATCGTTTGAAATTCATCGCAATTGGATACATTGAAAAGCCAATTACATTTACCTCACTACAAAAAGAACCACAGCCAGGAGATTGGAGTGATATACGATTTAATCATGAAGCTAATGCAGTATTTAAGTATTGTATATTTGAATATGGAGGTGAATATGAGGATCACATGGTTGACAATGCCATGATACGGCTTTATAGCACAACCAATATATCAATGGATAATTGTTTATTTAGGTATTCAGAGAGCATTGCTGTTTTACTCTACAAATATGGAGCTAATTTATCAATACCCAGTTTCAGTAGTTTTACAAATAATACATTTGAGAATTTGAATACTTATGCTATTTCGTTGCAATCGGAGTCAGTTAATTCAATTGATTATACAAATAATTTCAATAATCATGAAATTTACATACAAGAAAGTACTATTAGTAGTGGGCATACAATATGGAAAAATCTGGGGTCAGCTTATATCCTTGACTCTTATGTTACAATAAATGGTGAGTTTGAAACGATTCTGGAAATTGAAAAAGGTACTAAGGTAAAATTTGACAGAGGTGGAATAAAAATTGGTACTGCATCATCTTATGGAGGTAAATTAATTGCTGTTGGAACTGAAGAGGAACCAATAATATTCACTTCAGCAAAAGAAAACCCAGATTACGGTGACTGGGGTGGAATATTATTTTATAAATATTCACGTCCGGGCAACATACTTAACCACTGTGAAATACTATATGCCGGCGAGTATTCATTAAACTTTAACCAAGCAAGTGTTCATATTTCCGGAAACGACACAAACGTAAGTGTAATGAACAGTACAATAGCTCATTCGAGCCATTATGGATTAATTGTTTCCGGTTCAGCTAATCCTTATCTATTTAATAATACTTTCTTTGATAATTTGGAATGAGGATATCTCTAATTAATTTTATTTGGAAATAATAAGTTTATAATCCAAAGATTGTAACCCGTTGTTTAACTGAACAATATAAGTGCCTCTGGTAAGAAAGGAGCAGTTTACATGGTAACTTACATCAAAAATTTTATCCGATTGAAAAACTTGTCTACCTGCTACATCAAATATTTTAATTTCATATTCTCCAAGTAATTTCTGTTCAATTGTAAAATAACTGTTTGCAGGATTAGGGTATACACGATACTCGTTGGTATTTGTTAATGTAATTTTTTGAGTTACTTGTGATGAATTTCCCGAATTATCGGTTACTGTCCATATTACATCCGTACTCCCCAATTTTAATTCAACGCCAAATAATGATTCACCGTTTGAAATATTATTTGAGATAGAAACTATCTCGCAATTATCATAATATAACGATAGAGGACAATATTCGGTTTCAAAAATATATGACGAATTAGATGAAAATATTTCGATTTCACTGTGTGCAATCTGAATTGTTGGAGCTAAAGTATCAATAACAACTACTAACGTTGTTTTGGTTACGGTATTAGATGAGCCATCAGTTGCTGAAACAATGATATAATTCTCACCTAAATTAGCACAGCTAAAGATGTCGGCATTTACCCCTACATCAATATGGTTGCAATTATCAGATATTGAATCAATAACAGTATCAACAATGAGTTTTGTAACCGGTGATGGTGATAAATATAATACTGAATTTTTTAGTTTAAGATATGGTGGTTCTTCATCAACATACATAGTTAAAGTTACTGTATCGGAATATATATTCCCCTCTCCGTTTGATCCCATGCACCGATATTGAAAATTATCCAATGATATGGTTGGTTTGTCAATTTGCAGTTCATCAGTATTTGCTCCCCAGTAAATGTCATCATCTTCATCAATGGTTGAAAAATATGTTGCTCCGCTTCTCCTTACCTGCCATGTATAACTTATTGCATCTTTTATTTTTGTAGAAAATAATATAGGTTCAAGAGGGCAAAACAACACATCATTAGGCTGAACCAATACTTCCAATGTCAGATTTTCAAACCATGTGATATCCGGGCCAAAAATGGAGGAAATTATTACATCTTTATCCCCATCCATATCCATATCACCAAGTATTAAATCACCAACTTCCATTAAATTATATGGTATCTCCTCAGTGTCAAAAAATGGATCATTTTTTTCAAACCTAAATAAGCTATGATCATGCTCATGAGTAGCAAAAATATCACCATTACAATCTGAACTTAAATCTCCGGCTACTATCCTTTCAAATTCTTCATACTTCAGAGCTACCCTTTTTTTATATGTTATTGTTTCATTGCCATCGTACTCAAACCAACTAATCTTACCATAATAATCATCAACTAAAGAGCTCACAATAATATCCATTTTACCATTACTGTTAATATCTGCAACATCAATATCGTTACACTTATCAGTACCAGAAGAAACTGGAATATACTTATTTGAGAATACACCATTACCTTCATTTTTTAACCATAGCAAACTATCATCTGACAGATTTGTAGTAAAAACATCAGGATATTCATCGCCATTTATATCGGCAATACAAATATTAAGACTATATCCTGTTGATATTACCTGAGCATTGCTAAAATTACAATTACCATCATTTATATACCACACAATACGATACACATAACAAGCAACAATGTCTATGTCATTATCATTGTCCATATCATAACCACCCACAAATCTTACAAGATCCGAATCAGTCGCAATAATCTTTGGCGCATCAAAGTTCCCAATTCCGGTATTTTCCATCCAAGCAATAGTACTATCATATCTAGACCCAGATAGTACATCAATATCTCCATCTTTATCAATATCGCAACCTGAAACAACGCGAATATTGTCTAACTCTGTGGTTATACATATGGCATTTGTAAAGTGTCCAGCACCTGTGTTTCTAAACCAAACTATCGAATCAGTTGATGAGCCAGCAATTATGTCGTTATTCCCATCGCCATCAATATCAGTAGCATAAATTGAAAAAGGTGTGTTAAATGTAGCTGAAACATAATGTAAATCACCTATAGCTGTTTGTGTAAAAGATTCAGAGACTATCAAAATTAGAAATGATAAAATAGTAATGAATATTTTGTGTTTGTTATCCATGCTTATGTTTCGTTTGCAATTAAGTGTTTATTATTTAACCAGCATTATGTATCTAGCGAAGAAGCCGAGTTTCTTTCATGATATTCAGCAACCTTAAAATGTTTCGCGGTGAACAGCAAAGTATTGTATATAATTTTTTCAGATCTTCCTTTAGAAATAATATTTATACAAATATATACATTATATAATGACAACTTAATAGGCATAATGTTTGTATTTTGCACTGCAAATGAAACAGTTTTTCACAATATCACTTTTTGTTTTTGGATGCCTATCTATAAGTAGTGCTCAAGTTGTGCAACCCATAACTCTTAACGCATTAATTATTAACGGCGACACAATTCCTGTAATAGGATTAAAACAGGTTGAAATATATTCCCTTAGTATACCTCCCACAAGGAAAGCAAAGAAAAAACTGACAAGACTTATTAAAAATGTAAAAAAAGTATACCCTTGGGCTCGACTGGCAGGTATTCAATTAAGGAAATATGACAAAATGCTTGTGGCCGCTAAAAATGAAAAAGAACGGCGCAAGATTATGAAAATTGCTGAAAAAGAGATTAATGAGAAATATGGAGGTGATTTAAAGGAACTTACTTTTTCGCAAGGGAAAATTCTTATAAAATTAATCGACCGTGAAACAGGCGATTCCTCATTTAATCTGGTTCAAGAATTGAGAGGAAACTTCACAGCATTTTTCTATCAGGCATTTGCTCGCATTTGGGGTTATAATTTGAAAATAAAATATGATCCTGAAGGAGACGACAAACAAATTGAAACCATTGTAAAGATGATCGAAAGAGGTCAGATATAACAAAAGAGGATTATCTGCTATTGCAAACAATCCTCCTTTAATATCTGTTTAATGCATATCTGCATCAATGCTGTTCAGTTAACCGAACTTCGGAAAAGCGGATTAAAAACCACATCTCCTTACTTTCAGATTACAAATCTGAAAGAGCTAAGATCCGAAAGAACAAAGTACTAGTTATACACGTTCCTCAGAACTATTGATAAACTTTTTATCTCGAATATATGCCACAATTGCTACAATAGCAACAACTGCTATTGAATAATACACAAAGTTTGGTACTGGAACAGGATCACCTTTTGCGTATGAATGCAGCCCTGATAAATAATAATTAACTCCGAAATATGTCATAAGTATTACTCCATATGAAATCAGAGTTGCAAAATTAAACGCGAATTTCCCTTTTAATCCCGGCAGATAATGCATATGGGCGATAAATGAATAAACAAGTATACTCACAAGTGCCCATGTTTCCTTTGGATCCCATCCCCAGTATCTACCCCAGCTTTCGTTTGCCCAAACGCCGCCCAGAAAAGTACCAATGGTTAGTAGATATAGTCCAATCATTACCGACCTTTCGCTGATTGCAGTTAACTCTCCAATCTTCAGATCCATTTTAATCGCATTCTTGCTTGATTTTAATATCATCAAAAGTAAATTCATCATACCTAATATCATACTTAAAGCCAAGAATCCATAGCTGGCAGTAATTACAGAAACATGAATTGTTAACCAATATGATTTAAGCACTGGAACCAAATTTGTAACTTCGGGATCCATCCAGCTTAAATGTGCTACCATCAAAATAATGGACGATAAAAATGTTGTGGCAGCAATTGTCATTTTCGAACCGGAAGCAAAGATTAGCCCGGCCAGCAATACCACCCATGCAATATATATCATTGATTCATAACCATCACTCCATGGTGCATGTCCCGAAATATACCATCGCATTGCAAGACCCACTGTTTGCATAATAAATCCTAGTACAACAAGAGCTATAAAAAAGTTTATAACATATTTCAACCCTTTTGATTGCTTAAACATTTCAACAAATAGCAGTATTATCATCAATATACCCAATATTCCATAAATCTTACTCAAATTATCAAATATCAACATCTTGTTATAAAGAATTTCGTATTTGATTTTAGTTTTTGAAGGTAAAATAGATGCTCCATATTTGAATTGATAATCAGAAATTCCCTGCACTAATTGTGATGCAAGCTTATCATTTCCCTGTGCCAATGCATCTAAATAAGAAGGTATAATTGTTTTTAAAAATGCTGAGTCTTCCTGTGTCATATTTCCAAGTTCACTAACTGGTGAATACCAAGGTATATCAATACTTGTTGGATCTGGTAATATATTTAACATATCACCCTTAAATACCATATAACAAATATTTAATCTTTCGTCAACTTTAAGGATATCATTATCGAATTTGCTGCGCATTGCAGGTTTCTTCTCATATGCTTCAGATACATACTTACTTAGTTTATATGTACCTTCCTGTAGGTTTATAAAATCGAGGTAAGAGGCATGCTTTCCTTCCATTCCTAGTAATTCTTTTACCTCGGGATGACTTACCTTTATCATCTGTACTTGTTGCCAGTCAACAGGAGACGTCATCATTCCAAGCATAACCTGGTCGGCATTCAGCCCTTCAAGTTTGCTCTGACGCGATATTTTTCTTAGCATTTCACCTGATAGTGTATTAACTGGTTTAAATCTACCATCATGTGATTGCGCCATTAATTGTCCAAATTTTGTTGCCTGATCCTTTGTAATTACAGGCAAACTTGAAACAGGAATATGAGAAATTTGAGCCATTGCTCCAGTTACAAATGAAACGGCTAATATTGTTGCAATAACTTTTATTGCTTTTCCATTGCCAGTTACATTTTTAAGTATTCTTCCTAATAGCGAGAAACGAGTATTTTTATTTAGGATACTTAAGAACATACCCAGAGTCATTAAAAAATAACCCAGATAAGTAAAGAATGCTCCCCATGAATCATGGGCTACCGAAAGAACTGTTCCACGTTCATCTTTATCGTAGGATGATTGAAAAAAACGGTATCCTCCGTAATTAAGAACATTATTCATATATATTCTATAGTTGAATGATTCTTTTTTTTGTTTATCAATAAGCTCTACTTCGCTAGCATAAGATGATGGACTATTCGATCCGGGGTATCTTTCCAATTGAAAATCTAATAACCGAAGTGAAAATGGGAGAATAATATCTTTTGCTCCATATGCCATACTGAAACTAACCCCTTTAAATTCAAAGTTGTTTTTTTCTCCTATATTTCCTTTTCCACCTCTTAATACTACTTCCTTAACATCGTCATCATTACTTATCTCTATTACCATGGCATTTTGCATACTTCCTTTACCATTATAGGTAACAAAGTCAATTGCCCCATTTGGATAATAATTTGTAAGTACAATTTGTGAATTACCTATGCTATATAGTTTTCTAGTCTCAAATGGATGCCAAACAGCAGGAGCCATAGAATCTGTTATACTTGTTGTCATTGAAAGAATTAGAATTTCCTCATTTGCAAAAACCCGTAGATTATCCTGATCAATGCTTATATTAATAGCCTCCGGATCAAAACTATTACTGAAATTTAATTTAGTATCACCAGCCCAACTATTATCGCCAAACTTCAAAGTATAGTTCTTACGACCACTCTCATCAGAAAAAACCAAAACGATATAAGGATCCCCTTTACCGGTAGATTCTGTAATAACTTCCTGAGCATTTGGTATATACTTTACACTCTTAAACTTGAATTTATTATTAGCAATTTTTAGGGATTCACTATAAGCTCCAGGGGTTAATGCCGACATAAGCACACTCGTACTTGAGGATTTTGAAAAATCGCCATCAACAGCTTCAATATCAACATATGTATTTTCTGATAAAATGGAATTTGACATACCACCTTCACGAATATGCATTACCCCTTCATAACTAATAAAGCGCGTAATTGCCGCACCGATAATAATTACAAGAAATGCAAAGTGAAATAGGAATATTGTAAACTTACCAGGTTTGTACATCTTATCGATAATAATACGGCCAATTAAGTTTACTGATAAAAGCAATAATAATACATTAAACCAGGTAGCACTATATACTACAGTTTTTGCAGCCGTAGCTCCAAAATCATTTTCGATAAAAGTTGCTGTTCCAATGGCAAAAGCAAACAAAAGGATTAGTGTTCCCATGGTTTGCATTGAAAATAATATTTGTGTAATTTTTTTCATATGTTAGTTTTTATATTTTGTTATGAATGAATTATCTATGCGGATTCTTCACTCAAGGATTATTTCACATTACTCACTTATTGTTTAGTTTTTTATTATTTTTTAGGTTTTATACTAACATCAATTGCTCCAACTCCGAATTTTGCAATAGATGCCATCGCATTGTCTGTTCCTTCGTATTCTTCTAATTCTTTAATAATTGCTGATTTTAGAACTCCATTTCCAACACCATGAATAAATGTAACTTTTCGGTACTCATTAATAATTGCATTGTTTAGAATTTTTTTAAAAGTATCGATTTGGATTTTAATCATGTCTGAGCTTGACAGGCCAAGTATATTGTCTATTAATTCTCCAATATGCAAATCCACAACAGCTTCACCCACTGAGGTTTTGAATTTATCAATCAATTGTTTTTCTCGTATTGTAGTTGCTTTAGCCTGAGAAATCTCAGGATCTGATTTCTGATCACTACTTCTACTTGAAACCACAGTAAGTGCGTTTAAGGTAATTACTGTAATTAGGATTGCTTTTCCGCGAAGAAGTGTATTTGTACGATAACTACCCTCTTTGAAGAATCTGTTGGATTTTATATCCAATACAGAATGAACTGGCAAGTAAACATTTTTGGGTGCATCGGAGTGAAATAACAACTGAATATAACCGGTAGACCATTCTTCAATTTCGTCACGCCCAATTGTATCAATTACGATTTTAGAATTGGCAGGAACAGAACTAAAATCAACACCTTCAATTTTGTCATTTCTTTTCAAAAACAAACTATAAATTAGTTCATATGGGGTATTATTAATTAGTATTACATCCATATCGCCTGTAAGCAACCATTGTTTTTCATGAGGTTCAAACGCGAAGTATACACCCTTTTCCTCCTGCACATTTCCCCAAGGATTTATTTCTGAAATAAAATCTGGCTCTTCGGGCTCAGGTTTGGCGAGTGTTGTTGTAAAAACCGATCTAACCTTCTCCTCTTCCGGTATCGATCGGTAGTCAAGGATTATATCCTTTGATAGTATTGGCATTTCAAAGCCATCATCCGACATAACCTTCACAAGTTGAGAATCAATAATTCTGGTTACAACACCTCCTCCAATCTCATCAATAAACTTAATCTTATCCCCAATTTTAAACTTCATGTCGTCAGAATTTTAGATCGCCAAAATTAACAAATATGCCAGCAAACAGTGTTAAAATTTTGCATTATTTAGACTAGAATTAAAATTAGATTGTTAATTATTTGTTAAGATTAAAATATGTAATTTTGAACAACCAAGAATTATATCCATGTTAAATATTAAAACTACAATGCTGGCAATACTGATTTGTACTAGCCAACAAATCATTTCTCAATCCAACAATATTAGTGGGGAAGTTATAGATAATACTACTGGAATGGCTATTTCTAACGTTGTTGTAGGTGTTATAAACACCAATAATATTACCGTAACTGACGAAAATGGTTTATTTCACTTATCAATCAAAAACACAAATGAAGTGAAATTGATTTTTAGCCATATTAGCTATATAAATATGGAGGTTAAAATAACACCAGAAATAATGAAATCACCAATTATCATTAAGCTTGAAAAAGATGCATTAAACCTTGGTGTAATCGAAATAATGGGTGAAAAGAACATTAGAACTCCATTTAGCATTGCAAAAATAGATATCAAGCAACTGGATGAGACTAATTTAACGGATATCGGTGCTGTATTAGCAATGGAACCAAATATTGGTGGAGTTAGAAAAGGAGCAACAGGAATTGATCCTGTAGTTAGGGGATTTAAATATTCACAAGTCTCGGTACAACTTAATGATGGCACTCGAATTGAAGGAGGTTGCCCCAATAGAATGGACCCAACAGCCTCACACATTAACATTAATGATATTTCTAGTATATCAATTTACAAAGGCCCTTTTGTTTTAAAATATGGATCTGGTTTTGGAGGATTAATTATTCTTGAAACTCATAAACCTATTTTCTATAACAAGTATGAAAATCATATTTCACTTATACTTGGTGGGCAAACAAACCAACAAGGTACTAGAACAGGTATTAGAGTAGTTGGAGGAAATTCCATTATATCTTACTTATTTTCAACAAACTGGAATAAATATGGAGATTACACTGCCGGAAATGGTGACATTATCAAAGCATCCTCAAACAATTATAACGTTGTAGGTGGTATTGGTATTAGACCTGCAAGTGGTCATGTTATTAACCTGAGTGTAGATAGGTCATGGGGACGAAATGTAGACTTTCCGACACTGCCCATGGACGAAAGAAAAGACGACACACAGATTTTTCAGCTTAGTTATTTGGCTTCTAATTTCAAAAATTCAGTTAATTTTATAAAGGTAGCAGCCTATTATTCTGACGTAAACCACGTAATGGATAATAAGAACAGACCATTTTCTGATACCGTAGTTGCAATATCTAGTATACACGCAATAGTTAATGGAGGTAAAGTAGCCCTAAATATGGATGTATTTAAAGGAAACTTGGAGTTTGGATCTAATTTTGAACAAATAAGAAAAGACGGAAATAGAGATAAGCAACTAATAATGCAACCAAATCTACCCTCTATTACCGAAAACTTGTGGAATAATGCCAAAATTAATAACCTTGGAATTTACGCTGAATATCAGAAAATCATAAACAGGTTAAACTGGGTTATAGCCCTCAGAACCGACTTCAATTCGGCAAAATCTGATCCAATGCTTCGTGTTACAAAAAATGGTGATCTTGTTTATGAAAATACAGATACTGATAGTGAATATTTCAATTTAAGTTTTAGTGCCGGACTATCATGGCAGATAAACTTAAAAAGTGAAATTAATTTTTCAGTTGGCAAGGGTACTCGAAGCCCTGATATGACAGAAAGATTTATCATTTTGCTGCCGGTTGGATATGATCCCTACGACTATTTGGGAAACCCAAAACTATTACCTGAAAACAATCATGAATTGGATATTGGGTATACACATGATTGCACACGGAGCGGTTATTTCAATGCTTCCGTATTCTTTTCGTATGTAACAGATTACATATCTGCTGTAATATTGCCTCCCTCTCAGGTTAAACCACAAACCAGTGGCGTGCTGGGAGTTAAAAAATTTATAAATATTGATGAGGCATACCTGTATGGATTTGAGATACTGTATAATACACCACAAAAAAACAAATGGCAAATAAAATTCAATACTGCTTATACTGCAGGAGTTAACCCTACTGCGATCAAATATGTGTATGATAACGGGGAAATTATTGATGAGATATCAATACATAATGATCCTCTGCCCGAAATTCCACCTCTTGAATCAAACATATGGTTCAGATATAAATTTTTCAAAAACAGGCTAACACCTGAAATAAATATTCGCATGGTTGCAAAACAAAACAAAATATCAAAAGCATATGATGAACAAAATACTCCTGGCTTTAATTTAATTAATTTCAAAGTTAGCTATGTTTACAGCCAACGGCTTAATATAAATCTTGGGGTAAATAATATTTTCGATATTAATTATTACGAACATTTAAACCGTAGAATTATTGGAACACATTCTCCTTTCTATGAGCCTGGGAGATTGTTTTACACTAACCTGATTATTAATCTATAATAGAAAAAATGAAGATAATATACATAATTACCCTTGGGTTGTTAATAATTGTATCCTCATGTACTGATACAAACAAAAAGAATGTTAAATATATGGCCACTGATGCAATTTCGGCATATAATTTGCAATATCTGGACTCTAACAATGAATTGATAAAAACAGAGATTATTCCACAAAGTGCTCAGGATAAGTGGTCGTATAGTTATATTGTTGATGAAGGAGATATCGTATATATATCAGGTAATTATAAAGATATTAATTCTTCCCTTAAAATAATGATTTTAATTGATGGCAAGATATTTAAACAGGCATCGAATACGGCTGACACTCTGAGCTATCTAACTGTTAGTGGAACAGTTCCTTATTAAGAACAGAAGCTTGCTATCACTGGGCAAAACCAGGATAGTTAACTTAAATACAATATGCATAATAAAAATAATTACATAATCATTCCAACCCTCCTTTTGGTATCTCTAATATTTTCTTCCTGCGAAAACAGCAGTATTGAACCAGAAAATCCAACTGGAAAGCTAAGGATAGAGTTCAACCATTATATCAATGGAGAAAATATAATTTTTGATAGTATGGCATATGTGAACGACGCCGGGAATAATTATTTGGTTAATGAAATTCAATATTTCATTTCGGATGTTACATTACACAAAAATGACGGCTCCACAATAATTCTTAACACATGGCAAGATATTCTTTATGTTGATACGGATATTGATGAAACTAATAGTTACATATTTAAAGATGAAATATCTGAGGATGAGTATAGTAAATTAAGTTTTACTTTTGGTATAGTTGCAGAAAAAAACAATTCATTAATGTTTGTTAACCCACCAGAATCATTTATGTTTTGGCCTGAGTTACTGGGTGGTGGATACCATTATATGAAACTTAATGGAAAATGGAACAATGAGCTAAACCAACCTGCTCCTTTCAATTTCCATCTTGGAATTGGGCAGATTTATTATAGTTTCCCGGATTCAATTTCAGAATATGTACAAAATCACTTTATTGTTGAACTACCTGAAATGGCATTAAATATAAAAGATAACGAAACCACAACAATTAAGTTGATTATGAATGTTGATCGTTGGTTTAATACACCAAATATATATGACCATAATTTTTGGGGTGGCGACATAATGCAAAAACAAGATGCCATGCAACAAGCAATCGAAAACGGACACAATGTTTTTTCATATATTATTAAATAAATGAGACTACTTATTTTCTTCTGCGCACTAACTGCAACTTTAATTTTTAGTAGATGTGGTGATAAATCAACATCTCATCCCTATAAAGCTACACCATATGAAATAAACATACCGTTTGGCTTCCCTACCAACCTTAATATACCTGAAGATAACCCAATGACTGTTGAAGGTGTTGAACTTGGGAGATATTTATTTTACGATGGCCGGCTTTCGGGAAGAACTCACCCTGATTCACTTATAAGCTGCGCAACTTGTCACCGACAAGAACGATCATTCGAAGCTGGCATCGACCATCCCGATTTCCCAGGGGGATTTCCACATGGGATTAACGGACTAAAAACACACCATGTTATGTTACCTATGATTAATTTGGTTTGGAATAGTTCGGGATATGGATGGAGTGGGTTTTTGTACCCTGAAAACCCGATTGAAAATTTGCGTAACCTGGAAGATATGGTGAGGCTTGCTGTATTGGCAAAGGATGAAATTGACGGTGACACAACACGAATAAAGAAACTATTTCAGTCGATTAATGGATATCCCAACCTTTTTGAAAAAGCATTTGGAAGCAGCAATGTGACATTCAAAAATATCGAAAAATCGATTGCCCAATTCATAAGAACCCTAATCTCGGCAAACTCAAAATTTGATAAGTACATGCGAGGAGAAGAGCAGTTAACTCAATCGGAACTTGCCGGTTATGTTCTTTTTACTACTGAAGAAGGGGCAGATTGTTTTCATTGTCATGGAGGATGGGGCAACCCACTGTTTACGACCCATTTATTTTATAATAATGGAAAAGATACTGCATTTTTAGATCCATTGGATCGATACTCAATCACCCAAGATCCAATGGATCGCGGTGCTTATAAAGCAACAACATTAAGAAATATTGAAGTTCAGGGACCATTTATGCATGATGGACGATTTACGACACTTGAAGATGTTATTAATTTCTATTCTCATGAACTTAACATGACGCCATACATTGATCCACTTATGCACCATATAATTGCTGGTGGTATTCAGCTTACCCCATCTGAAAAGATTGATTTATTGAATTTTATAAAAACCCTGAGGGATGATGAGTTTATGACAAAAGTTGAATTTTCAAAACCAGATAAATTCCCGGATGAATTATAATATCTACCCTCAAGTCAACCATATTCTCAAATAGAGTTTCGTCGCTCCATAATATCAATTATAATATCAACTATTTGATTTTGTGAAAACCTTGCGCAATTTATTACAATATCGAATGGGATATCTTTCGATTTATCCTCGCTAAATACTTCCATAAGTCTTTTTCTTTTTCTATCAGTATTGATAATAAAATAACTAATTTCTTCTTTAGATTGATTTTTACGAGACATCAGTGAATCAATTCTCCATGCCAGAGGAGCAGCAAGACGGATATGCGTACCAAGCTTCATTTTAGAGGTAATTGCTGCACCTCCCCTACCAACAAGTATAACATTGCCTTCACCAGCCATGTGTTTAACAACATCCGTTATGGCATTCTTTACCATTTTATCACTTTTATAATATCTACTCGACAATGCTGACAATATTTCATCAGCATGAGTTTTTTCTGCTGCATCAAATACATATTCAATTTTCGATTTATCAAGCTTAAGTTTTTTTGCAGATGCATTAAGGATTTCCTTGTCAACATACTTCCAGTTTTGTCCTCTGGTTTTAAGCTTCTTAATAAGCAATTTTGTAATTGTTACAGCATCACACCCTGTTTCTCGAGATATAGTAACAAAAGGTAAGGTATTGATTGTTGGCTGAATAGGCTTATTAAACCTATGATCGAAGTAATGTAATAGTTCCATAGCAGTAATTTTAGAAAGTTAATAACAACGCCTAAAGATAGCCAAAAACTGATGAAAAAGCAAATTTATTATGGATTATAGGGAAATAGTATTAACGAGTATCATAGATATAAAACTCTAAACTAAGGTCATCAAGTAAATAAGTTTGCTTTTCAACATTCCATATGTAAAACTTAATCTGATCCATATTACTTATTATTTCAGGTAATTTAAAACCGATGCTCCCCTTTTGCCATGTGTTTATCGTTTTTTCAGGTAACGGTTTTATTCTAAACACTTTGTAAAATATATTATTCCCACTCCCATCAGAAATATCAACAACAAAAACAGCCCCAATGGCAGCATTTTCTGATTCCTCCAAATACCTTGTACTAAATCTAACATAGATGTTTTTTAGTCCAATTAACGAATCTTGAATAAAATATCTGAATGATGGACTATAAATATACTCTTGCGATTGCAAAACAGAAAGAGAATCAGAGTACCATAATTCACTATTGGTATTTATTGCTTCATTCCATCCATTACCAAAACGTTCGATATGATTATGTGTACTAAAAAACGGTATTTCGGATAAACTACCATAATATGTTTCATCGCCACTAGAAATAATATTTTTGTAATCTTTATCTAATTTTAAGAAAACATACCAATAGGATTTTTTTGTCATTGAATCTGGATGAATAATTCCAACAGCATATTGATATGACTGAATAATATTCAATATTGTAAACAGCAAAATTAAAATGGTTGTAACACTTATAAGCCAATTAAATCTAATCTTTGCAATTAACAACGCAATTATGAGCATAAAAAGTCCATAATAATCAACCATTGGTCTCATGCCAAAACTATCACCATAATACCAGTTCCACCACGATGATAGTATATAAATTAGTAATACTAAAAAAAACAGGTTGGTAAGAAATTCATATTTGGATCTACGCCACAAAAATAATATTGCTGGAATTAGAAATAGAAATATTGGAGTATATATAAGCCATCCCTTTTTATAGCTGAAGAGAAAATTAATAACTTGAGGATCAGAAAAATAAAATCCTTCATCTTTGTACCCATAAATAATCAGGTTTCCGGTTTGCAGGTAATTGATAACAAGCTGAGGACTAATTGCCAGAATAAAGATAAGCACTGCGAAAATGAAATCGTAGTTCGATAGTTTTTGCCTTATCGAATTATAAAAATTTTGTTGTGTTCCAGCGATAAATGGAAGAGCGGCAACAATTAAAATATTTGCAGGACGAATTAGAACAATTATACCCAATAAAAAAGATGCTATTATAACATAACGTTTCTCATAATCTAGAAATATGTTTCGCGCAAAATATAATAAGATTGTTATAATTGAGAATGAATAAGCATGTGAAAAAGAGGGCTGTATGAAAGTATATAAAAACAAGTTTGTGCCAAACAAAGTTACACCAGCCATCATCCAACACAAACGTTTATCAATACCATACAGACTTAATAGTTTTACAAAGTATAGTAAACCCAAACCAACCCAAAATAATGTTGCAATTGCAATTCCATATTGAAAAATAACATTGTATCCATCTGGCGAAAAGCCAAATATTATACTAAGAAGGTAAGCTAATAGGAAAAATGGTAATTGAAGCAACGCTGTTCCAGATGTATATTTATCAATATAAATATTACCATGGCTATGGAAATAATGGCCCATATAATCGGGTGGTCTTTGTTGTTTTTCAAATTCAAAAACCTGACCAAAATCAACACTATGATATATAACTAGGGAGGGCAAATAAGCATAATGCCCACTTCCATCGCCGTCAATAAACACACGGCGAATTGAATCAGTACCAATTACATTTACAATGACAAAAACAAAAATTAATGCCGAATACAATATTGAATATTTCCTTACTAACAGCTTCACTCAAATAGTAGTTTAATGAAGCGAATTTATCAAAATATCTGAGAATATAAAAAGCATCATGATATATGAGAAATTAACATCTGGTTGCAGAGGTGATCTCATCATGTAATTATTATTATTTCGCATTTTAATAATTATGTCAGGGTGAAATAAATTAATTCTTAATTAGTTGTTAACAAAGTAGTAATAGAAATTATTTGTATTATTTTTGCCACATAAAAATCAGCTCTATTATAAAGATAATTAGCTTATTTATAAACCGTTAACACGTAAACATGAACAAACTATCACTGTTAATTACATTTGCTCTTATTATTTTAACGATTGGGTTATTCGCCCAGAATAATGATAAGAATCTTAATAAAGCAAGTGACTACGGCATGCTACCTGAACCTATATTGGTTCCTAGTATTGCACAACAAATTAAAGATGGAACCTTTATAGGCGTAGACCCTGATGAAGAAATGAGACCAGGGCATCCAAAAAAACAAGGAGCCAACATTACTGTACCGGGCAAAGGATTACCAAAGGGTAACGATGCACTTGTTCAGGATCATGATCTAACAATGAGACATACAGGTCGCGAACCTTTATTAGTATTTAATGCAAATACAAGCAGCTACACTCCTTCTGACCCTACTGGTGCTGTTGGCCCCAACCACTATGTAGGAGCATGGAACACAAGTTTCAGAATTTTTGACAAAGAAGGAAATCCATTAACTAATAATGCATCCCTTAGTACTTTGTTTCCGGGAAACAACACTGGTGATCCAATTGTACTTTACGATGTGGAAGCTGACAGGTTTATTATTACCGAATTCGACAATAGCCCAAACGGTTTTAATGTTGCCATTTGTCAAGGCCCTGATCCTGTAAATGATGGTTGGTATATCTATACAACCGGATTCAGTACTGGAGCATTTCCTGATTACACAAAGTTTTCAATTTGGTCGGATGGATACTATGTAACCGCTAATATAAATGCCAACAATAAGGTATTTGCAATCGAACGTGAGGAAATGTTATTAGGTAATCCTTCTCAATTTGTCAGCTTTGCATTACCTGGTATAAGAACTTCAGGATTTTATAGTCCTCAGTTTTTCAATGTTACTGATGGTGAACTTCCACCTCCTGGAAATGCTTCTATTGTTTATTTACAAGACGATGCATGGAGTGGTGTTTCACAAGATCATCTTAAAGTATGGACTGTAAATGTCGACTGGACCAATACTGCGAGCTCAACAATTTCAACTGCAGATGAAATTATAACCACACCATTTGTTTCGGTTTTCGATGGTGGTTCATTTTCTAATGCACCTCAACCCGGTGGTCCTGATCAGGATGTACTTCAAGCAACTATAATGAACCAGGCACAATATAGAAGATTTCCAACATACAATTCAGCAATATTCAATTTTGTTGTAGACGCAGAAGGTGCGGGAGAATTAGCTGGTATTCGTTGGTATGAATTACGCCAGGATAATGATGGCGACCCATGGACAATCTATCAGGAAGGAACATATACATCTCCATATAATAACAAATATGCCTTTTCTGGAAGTATGGCGATGGATGGATTTGGAAATATTGGGATGGGTTACACTACTTGTAGTAATTCTGAAAGAGTTGCTATATATTACACAGGACGATATGCTAATGATCCTCTCGGAGAAATGACGATTGATGAAACCTTAATCGCTCAAAGTACATCAAGTAATGGATCGAACAGATTAGCAGATTATGTTCACCTTACGTTGGATCCTACTGATGATAAAACTTTCTGGCATATTGCTGAATATTTTAATGGTGGAAGAAAAGATGTTGTTGGAGTATTCCAGATTTCGGTTGATATAATGAGAGATATTGGATTAATTAGTATTAATTCACCGTCATCAGGAACACTATCAGAAGATGAAGAAATTACAATTACGCTCCGTAATTATGGTTTAGATACTTTAGTAAACATTCCCGTAAATTACCAGGTTGATGATGGCGACATAGTTAGTGAGATTGTTACTGTACCAATTGCAACAAATCAAACATATCAATATACTTTTGCCCAAACTGCAAACCTTGGTGTTATTGGACAAACCTATGAAATAGTATCATACTCAAGCATGGATGCAGATGAAAACATGCTAAATGATACTACTTTTAAATCTGTAACGTACAGGGCACCTACTGATATTGGAGTTTCATCCATTATCACTCCCATATCAGGTACCGGGTTAAGTGATGAAGAAGTAATAAAGGTTACTATTTCAAATTTTGGTGCTGAACCTCAAACCAATTTTGATGTGACTTTTAATCTGGATGACTATGTTCACACTGAGCAGGTTCCTGGACCGGTTATCTTTCAATTCCCTACCAGCTATACGTTTGAAGAAACTGTAAATTTATCTTCACTTGGAGATTACAACTTAACTGTATATACAACATTAACTGACGACTATGACCTTAACAATGATACAACAACTACCGTTATTGAAAATACATTGTGTCAGCCATTTTCATCATGTACCGATGGACATGGTTTTTACCAATTCATACTAGGGACTATTGATAATGTGACAGATTGCTCAGTTGACGGTTATGGAGACTATACTGACCTATCAACCGAACTTGGAAACAATACAACTAATGATTTGACAATCACTACACATTTTGGAAGCCAATATGTAGTTGTATGGATCGATTTTAACGATAATTTTGTATTTGAAGAAGATGAAGTTGTTGTTAATAATTACATCATTGCAGAAGGTGACACCGTTGCGGGAGTTTATACTGAAACAATTCCTTTAGTAATTCCTTATGGTGTTATATTAGGAGAGCATATCCTGAGGGCGAAATCAAATTATAACGATTCTGTTCCTGTTAATGCTTGCGAAGGGTCAATGTATGGAGAGACTGAGGATTATGTTGCTGAGCTTGTTCAGTGGGTAGGCACTGATGAAATCCCGCTTCAGGAAACCGAATTGGTAGTTAAAACATTTGCCAATAACCAGTTTGAAATCTCCCTTAACTCTGATGAGGTTAATGAAACTCTTATAATCAATCTTCATAATATCCTGGGACAGAAATTAGTAGAAAACAGAGTAGAAAATGTTAATGGAAAATACATTTACAATCTGGATATGTCCTATGCCAAACCAGGCGCATATATTGTAAGATTTGGGAATACAGAATACGGGAAAGTAAAACGTATTATTGTTAAATAAATCCTGTCAATATTAATTAAAAAAGCACTGTTTCAATAATTGAAACGGTGCTTTTTTAATTATCTGGTTAA
>CALDOI010000202.1 GCA_937912115.1 uncultured Bacteroidota bacterium
GATTATGAATTTTCACAGCCGACTTATTCTCAAAATCGATACTTACCATATCACTTCCTAATAAAAACACTGCTGTTTTCTTCGCCGATTTCTTTTTTGTCACAACATTATATTCACCAAACTTATAACCGCCCATGTCGATATAAACTGTTTTTGTCCCTTCATCAGAACCTTCCACCTTATATTCAACAATAGCCGATTCAAATCCATATCTTACATAATCCGCAGGATTTTTACTGGCCACATCGGCTTCATAACCATCTGTAAATTCCTGATATTTTTGAAGACCAATTAATGTATACTCCTCTCCCTTTTTCTCTGCTTCTTCGGCTTCCTGAATTCCCGGCTCAGCAGCTTCGGCAGCTTTATCAAGATGCTTATCGGCTTCTTCCATCCCCTTGTCTTCAGCTTTTTCTTTTTGTTTATCGGCATGCTCCATGCCAACTTTCTTATACTTATTCTTTATTTTTGACTGAATGCCAAACTGGGCATATGTTGTTGCCGAAAAAGCAACGGTAAATAGCACTGCTAAAAGAAGTAATTTTTTCATTTGTGTATCGATTAAATAATTAATTATCATTCATGTGTTAAAAGCATATTACTTGCCTACGGTAAACCTATAAGCATCAGAACCTTGGCCAACCACATAGCCTAAATATGGACCTTTGAAAAAAACTTTTTTCATGGGCATTATGGTTGTTACTATATCAACAGGCTCCCAGGTATGTCCCCCATCCTGCGTATGATATAATTTGGAGCCCTCCTCCATGGCGTCAACAGTAGCATAACCTTCTTCATTACTTAACATCCAAATGGAACCAAAATTATCGGCAGCTTCAACATTTACTTTCTCCCAGCTTTGGCCTCCATCATCAGTAATAAGCACCACGGCATATCCCTGGCTTTCACGACCAACCAACCAGCCTTTATTTTCATCCAGAAAAAATGCCCCATAAATATCATCATCGCGAGTGATTCCGGAGGCATTCAACTGAAGTGATTCCCAGCTTACACCCCCATCTTCTGAAAGCATAATATACTGACGTAATGGGTTACTTTGATCTTTAATATCATACACAACTCCTTTGTCGTTTCTAAAATAAATTTTAGGATGGGCCGGAAAATCTTCATAGTAATAGGGTATAGAAATTGTGGCTTCCGGTTGGAAATCACCAGATACTGCCAGTGCCCTGCGGATGCTGTAGCTTGTTTCATTAATTCTATGGCCTGTGGCCATTAAATAACCACTTGCGCTAATGGCAATACTTTTCACTTCAGTATCCTCATAAGTTAACCCCCCAATAGGAGGTGGGCCAAACTCCCACCAAAGAATCTGTCCCCAATCATAGGAAGTGCGCACTTCTCCCGTAATTGTTCTAACAAGAATTTCATTTTCATTAAGGAAAAGTAAATTCTTTAGTGTTGTGGGTGCCTCTAATCCTGTTGGCGTTATTTTTTCCCAGCTTGCTCCACCATCGGTAGTATGAAGCGCATATCCGTCAAAGCCATAGCCTGTTCCGCCGGTCATCCAGCCTTCGTTTTCGCTCGCAAAAAACACATCGGTGTTGATGGTTTCATTGTTTTGGTTCAAAGTGCTCAAATCGACCACTTCCCAAACGGCATCCAAGAGGCTGATGGTGATAGTGTCGGAAGCCACCGGTAATCCACCGATAACATCGTTTACAATCAGTGTATGTTCGCCATAGGTGGAAGATGCTGTATTCCAGGTGTATTCCCATGGCTCTTGTGTAAGTGTAGAAATAAGGGACCCGTCAACCAGAAATTCCACCTGAGCTGGGGTAGCCCCCGTAACCCTGGCCTTTAAAAGGACCTGGCTTCCCAAGGATAACCAGTTGCCATCAGCCGGGGATTCAAAAAAAATTCCGGTGGTCAATGGTTCATCTTCCAGGTGCATAAGCGTTTGTTCGAACAAGCATATCGAGTCTCCCCACTTGTCTTCAAAAATAAGCACATCAACTTTTATTCCGGCTTCTGCTTTTACGCCCACCTTGTAATCAAGATCCCAGTTATTGGTTCCGGTTTGAATATCTGCATCTAATTTAGCACACGCAGTTACATTGGTATAAGGACCGGCTATCCCATACAACATCAAACTAACTTCAGGACCTACGTTGGCTTCTACATGAGCCGATATATCCATTACGGGAGGGTAATAATCATAGGTAAATGTTTTTTCTTTAATCATTCCCCAGCCATCGGCATCGGTATATTTAGCTCCTAAACGGCCATTAAATGACTCGGATGCTCCGGTGGAAAATTCAGCGGTAAGCGTTCCGTCCACTGCTATAAACAACTCTATTTTTGGAATAAAAACTACCGGCACAGGCCCAACTGAAAAAGTCCAGGGTTCAAAATAATAGGTCGCAAATGGAATACGTTTTTTAATACTTGCTCCATATTGCGAGGTGATATTGATGGAGGCGCTTTGATTTATTTCAACACCTGATTCAAACAACGTTACAAATACCTCTGGAGGGGCTATATTCCAGTCCCAATCGAATTTAAAAAACACTTCGATATCTAATGCAGTACTACCTGCTACAGTAATTTTGTCATTTCCGGAGCCAAATTCCATGTCGTAATCCATGTCAAAAACTGTAAAGTCGGTATTTTTTAGGGATTTCAATTTCACCCCGTCGGCCAGATCCATACGGACAATCTGGCTGGTTTTTAACTTGCCACTATTGAAATCAATGCTTCCCTGCAGGATGGCTTCGGTGAGTCCGGCCTGACGGGTAGTTACGTTGGTTTCGCCTTTTGTCTTTTCAATTCCGGTTATCATACGCAAATAGCCATAACGGGCCAAATTGGAGCCACTATCCACAAGAATGTCACCCACTTTAAAACCACCAATTAACCCGCTTTCACCTGAAAATGTAAAAGTAAAATTAGTGGTATCGATTTGAGTGATGGCTGCCCTGGTTTCTAAATCCATCACTTTGGTGATGTCAGCTACAATTACTCCTGAGGGTTCTGGCTCGGGTTCCGGATCATTGGTTTTCTTTTTGCAGGCAAACGGAAGGATGAGAATTCCTAAGGCAAGAAAGATTAGAAGAAGCTTTTTCATTATACTGTTTTTGAAATGAGGTTAATTTAATGCAGTGACAAAGGTATAATGACAGACTGAACGCAGGCAGAAATATCTGGAATGAGAGACTTCGCTGCGCTCAGTATGACAAAAAGAGAACAATTATCTTGCAGAGGTGTTTCCATAATTTCCATAAACCTTTGGCCAACCGCTGGTGGCAAGTCCATTACCATCGCCTTTAAAACAACGCACTTTGCTTTGCTCAGAAGAAACGCTAATAATATTACCCTGATGGTTAAGTACAGGTGGATGAAGATTACCATATTCAATACCTGCACCGGTTTCTGCATTTTCTTTCCAGTTTAATGTCCCGTTTGATTTAACAGAATACAAACCAAACAACTGGGCATCGTAAAAGTCACCATTTGATGAAATAACAGGAGCAGAACCAAAAGCCGGGTTGATCAGCATTCCGTCATTAATACTACTTTCCCATACTACACTTCCATTGCTGCTCAGTTTTACCAGATCACCTTTTCCAATAAGGATATCATTGTCAGAGGTAAGGGTCATACCGCTGGCATAACCATTATAGCTATCATCAAGCACAATTTCCTTAACAAGTTGGCCCTGAGGCGAAATAATCAAAATATTTTCTTCTCTTAAATATATATTTCCATCATCGCCAATAGGCAGTTGCATGGCATCAATATAACCCCTGCTTCCCATGGTACTTTTACCTGAACCGTATTGATAAGCCCAAATGGAATCGCAGGAAGAGCCCATATCATCATAACGAAACAGATATTCGCCATCATGAAAATACAAAGCATTGCCTGCTACACTTAGGGTAAAACTGGCACCTAAAACCGGACCTTGTTGAATCCAAATTTCGTTACCATCAAAATCCAAAGCCATCAGGAAACTGGTCCAGAACTGACCTGTTGAGACATAAACTTTGTTGTTGTTCACTGCAACCATCGGAATCCAGGTAAAATCATAATCCTCTTCCAGGTTTTTCTCCCAAAGCGTATTTCCATTAGAAGCATCAACACAATAAATTGCAGTAGGGCTTTCGGTTGCAACAAAGACTTTTCCGGAAGAATAAGTTGCTTTAGTTGTAGATGCTGCCGCAAACTCATTTCTCCATAATTCGCCTCCATCTTTATTTAGACCTATGGTAACTACTGTGGCCCCATCTTCTTTCACCATAGCAAAATAGATGTTGTCATTGTCATCAATTGCAGGTGTAACATCGGCCATGCTACCAAAACCAAGGTCATAGCTCCAAAGTTCCGGGTGATCACCTGTTCCCGGATCAGGATCAGGAATAATCGGGTCGCCGTCTTTATTACAAGATGTAATTGCAAATGCCAGCAGCATAATAGCAATTGTTGTTCTAAATAATTGTTTCATAATTTTTTAAGATTTATTAATTAATAATTTTATAATTTTCGGGAAGTTTAAATTTGGATTCGGGTACATCAATTCCTGTATGTATTTCAACAGCTTCCATTTTCATTTGGATATTCATAATTACCATTTGCGACTTTAATATGATATTGTTCCAAACCCACATAGTGCCGTTTTCCCCTGAATATCTGTTGCATAGTACCCCAGATACTTTTTCAGTTCCTTCCTTGAAATATCCCATACTCTTAAGCATTTCAGATGAAACAATATTATGTATGCAATTGATAAGGGTATCTTTAAGCGGGTAACGTTTAGCAGTACGCTCACTTGTATTAAGAACCAGCATTGAATCAGAACACAAAATTTTAAGGACAGAATCACAAACAATACGTCCAGTACTTTCGTGGCAAACTGTTTTTAAAACATAAATGCTACTCCCGTAATCATCAAAATATATTTCCTCTGTACCAATCACCCTACCTTCAAATTGATATTTAATCATACCCGACTTAATGGGATAATTATTAAGGTCTTGAACAGATTGATTAAAGAAAGGACTAAATAGTAAGGCAATCATGAGAATTAAATAATTCATAACTAAGATTTATTTGTAGGGCATTTTTTGGATTAAACAGGGAGTAAAAATGTTTGTGCACCAACTATTTTAGCATAAAAGTTGCACCAAACTTAATTGATGACAATGTCCCATATCCTACTTCAGCAAACAAACCGAATCCATTTTTCAGCATCATCCGTCCGCCTACAAATGCTTCTCCATAAGGTGATAAGCGTGTTTTCCTTTCAAGGTCAGTAAAGTCATTATTTATTACATAATCCGACCATGTCCTGAAACCAAAACCGGCTCCGGCATATGCATCCCATTTTTCACTTTTAAATGTCTGCAAATGCCAAATTGCACGTGGCCCAAAGGCTATTTGGTTATAATTATAACTTTCGTCCCACAACGAATAAGAGTAAGTTGAATATTTATAGGCAACAATTGCCCCAACTGATAACAAACCAATATCCCCCGTTGGTAATATTCCTAATTCACCACTTACGTTAATTGATGGAATAAATCCATTGCCCGATAAAACGCCAATACCAGCATTAAGAGCAAGGCCACCCTTATTAAAAACATATTGTGATTGTCCAACTATGCCAATCACCACTAGAAGCGATACTAAATAGATTTTTTTCATTCTTAATAATTATTAATGATTAGTTACTAAAATTGAATGCCTGAATTAAACATCAGGATTTCATTCGATTTGATTTGGCAAATCACTTAATAAATACGAGAATATCTCTCACCCGAAAGGGTGATTTTGAGTAAATATTGAGGTTTTGTTAGAATTCAAATATATTATATGATATTGTTTTTTAGCCTTTTATAGATATTGCTAATTTTTTTGGCAGAGGAATAAGAATAATTTCACAAAAAGCCGTAATTCCAATTACCTTTTAAAGCAACGAATTTCTTATGAAAGAAAGCTTAAGATACTGATAAATTCAAATTGAAAAGCTTAGACTATATCAACCCGCTTTAAGGCCTCAACACGGTTTTTCACATCAAGCTTAACATAAATATTTTTAATGTGGGTTTTGATTGTGTTTTGCGAAACGAACAACTTTTCGGCAATTTCAGCATTTTTGAATCCCTGAGAAATTAACTTAAGCACTTCTATTTCTCGTTCCGATAATTCAAATTCTTTGAATTTGTCTTCACTAAATTTATTACAATCATCCTTTTTCTCTATTTCTGTCTGCATTTCATCAATCCGCAACAGATAGTTATGAAGTTCCAGCCTAAGTTGCTTGTGCTTAAGCTTATTTTGTCTCGCTCTAAATACTAGAACCAGAATTATCAAGCCAAATATAACCGTCAACAAAATAATAAACACTGTTTGGTTTCGAATTTTTTTAGCGTTCAATTCTTCTTCTAAACGAAGTACTTCAATGGTTTTGTTTTTCTCTTTCACCTGGTACTTGGTTTCCATATCGGCAATTGCCTTTTGCTTTTCAATATCCAGAATAGAATCTT
>CALDOI010000203.1 GCA_937912115.1 uncultured Bacteroidota bacterium
GGGATTTTTGTCATATTACTATGTGCGCCCCATTTTTCCGGGGGTGTTGGGTCTCAGAATGACAAAAACATAATAATTTATCCTCTTTTATAAACAATTGCAACAACAGTTACATCATCTCCCCCCATATTAACTGACATACCGTAGGGGCGATCTTTGGGCATTTTTATTTGAGCTTTACCTGCTTTGCCTGTTAATTGTTGCCAGATAGTTACTGCCTGATGAACTCCTGTGGCTCCTGTTGGATGACCCCATCCAATTAATCCTCCGGTTGTATTCATTGGCATTGCGCCATCACGAGCTGTATTTCCTGCAGCAACATAATCGCATCCTTCACCATTTTTTGCTAATCCAAAAGCTTCGGTTGCAAGTACACCAGCAATCGAGAAACAGTCATGTGTTTCAATTGTGCCAATCTGATCTCTTGTAATACCTGCGTTTGCCATAGCCTGGTGAGCTGCTTTTTTAATGGTCTCAACTTCAGTTAAATCCGTTGGAAAGTTTGTGATATTTCTAATAACCTGTGCATAACCAACAACTTCAACGGCATCTTTTTTATCAACACCGATCCTCTTCAAGCCTTCTTCTGAACAAATTGCTATTGCTGATGCACCATCACTTACTTTCGAACAATCAAGAACACTTAAATGATCAACAAAAGCAGCACCATTTGGTTTAAGCTTATCATAAAGAGCATCAAGGTCACCAACTTTGTTTTGGTGTTCCTGAGCAGTTTCATCCAGACGAGCATTTTCCATTGCATTTCGGAACCAACGTTTCATACCTGCACGTGCCCTATCATAACCAACTTTTTCGTAATATGCTCCTGCCCTGTCACTAAACTGACCAGGAAAAAAATATGCATGTCCGTTTTTACGGTTCTGATACCATCCGGCACCGGCCAGAATATCTGCACCATAAATAGCCTTAACAGTATTCTGAACCTCAACACCAAGTGATAATACCACCTCAGCAGTTTCAGCCAATACCGATTTAATACCACTAACTAAAGCCAGTCCCCCTGACCCACAAGCACCCTCAACACTTATAGCTGGCTTCCATTGCAACTCTTCATCAATCATTGGTGCAAACCCGGGCAAGTTGGCCTGTTTATTAAATCGGGCTGCCATAAAATTACCAATTACTGACTCGTCAACATTTTTGGCACCACCGATTTGTTTCAGTGTTCCCTGACCTGCTTCCTTGACATAGTGTTCAAAACCCGGACGGGGTTTTTTTGGGTGAAACTCACTTCGACCTGTTCCCATAGATACGGTATTGTAACCGCCTGTCATATATACTTTTTTTCTCATTTTTCTGGATTTTAAGATTATTCAAAAAAGTTATTTACCGGTCCGTAAGCATGGAAGAAGCCTGTAAGCATCACAGTGTTTACGTGATCAATTTCATTGGCAACTTCATCAGCAACAAGCTTTTCGCCTATTTCTTTGGAACGTAAACCATACTTAACTGCGGTAACAGCACCCAAAGCTTTAGAAGCTTTAAGGTCGTTGAAAAATCCGGCAAGTATATCATCTTTCTTCTTATTTCTTACAATAGTTTTCCATGCAACAACCGAATCAGGTAGTTCACCTAACATCTCATCACAATCAGCCTTAAACCCATCAATATCAACGTAAGTTTGTTTATGGGTATCCCATATTGAAGTAACACGACCTCCTTTGTATTTTAAAAAGCCATCCTTTTGTGCTCCGCTCGACATTTGTCCACCTTTAACTCCTTGTAACATCATCTTGTCAAGTAAATCACTTTGTAAATCTTCATCAGTTACAAATGGATTCATCACGCCAAGTATAAACTGAACCACGTCAATACCAACATAATCGATGAGTTGAAAAATTCCCATAGGGCGAACAAGATAATCCTGAGTAATCTTGTTAATCATATAAATTGCCTGATACAATGGAATCTTCTTTTCGATTGCCAATGCTTCTGCTTCCTTCATTCCATGAAGTGCATCGCGCATAAAATGACCGTTTCCGATAAACCCCGCAAAATCGTTTGAAGGAACGATTATCTTATTCAGTTTCTTAGCATACAGATGTGCAAACTCAACCACATCAGCATTTGTTTTTTCTGTTTTAATCAACTCAACCAAACGTTGTACTGCTGGAGGATTATAAAAATGGAATCCGATAACGCGACCATCAAGGTTGGCCTCGGTTTCGATAAGACCAATTGGAACAGATGAGGTATTTGTGAAATACCATGGGTTATTATCGTTGTTCTTGTCGATATCTGACAACAGTTTCACTTTTAAAGCTCTGTTCTCGCTCACAGCTTCAAAAATTAAATTTGAGCTATAGGCAGCTGACATGGTGGTAACCGGACGAACAACATTAAGCACATCAAAAATATACTCATCAATAATATCGTAGTTCTCAATCAGGTCATCGCGGTCAGCATACATGCTGCGAAGCCACACTGTCTTCTTTTCGGCAACTTTACGCACCTGATCACGCAGATATTTCATTAAACCCGATAATCCTTCGGGTGATACATCAATGGCATTTAACACAAAGGATTTCCCTTTGTTTTCGGGCAATAGGCTAAGGTCGGCCATTTCAACCGCAGTTAGCAGAAGGATTCCACTCCCCATTTTACCTGCTGCACCAAGCACCGATACATTCTGTAATCTTTCTTCGTAGGTCATATTTATACGATTTAAATCTATAGTAAAACTTAAAAGTCCCAAATTTACGAAAATTAGGGTATATATTATTGAGATTGTTTCAAAATTAACAACGTATTATAATATATTTATAAATAGGAAATTTACCATAAACATACTGCAAAACATGAACGATATTTTCGATTAAAAAAGATTGTCATTTCGAGGGAAACGACCAAAGGGAGTGTCAAGAAATCTCCACGAACTAATCTGTCATTTCGAGGGAAATGAAGCAAAGCGGAGTGACGAGAAATCCCCTGAGGGTAAGGGGTTTTACTCAGGGGATTTCTCCCTGTGGTCGAAATGACAGCATATTCTAGATGATAGCAAAGTTTTCATTTTTTCATAATACTCCATTGCACTATTCCACAACTACTTTGTTTACATTATAACAAACAAATATAAAATTGTTATTTATACAGGAGTTACCATCTATTTTGCAAAACCATATCTTTCTTCATAAATAACCAACCAAACTAATATTTACATTGTCTATCTTTACAGTCTCAATATAAAACTATTTCACTGATGACAAAAATTACTTTTTCAGGTATCATAATAGCAATTTTTACAATCCTTGTAGGAGGATATTTTCTAGTTCAAAACCAATCTGATGTAAGAGAAAAATATGAGAATAGTATTCTGCAAAAAGCTTTTGCAATAAAGCCACAATTGGATAATATTGAAAGTGATGTTAAATCACCCAACCAACCTGATATGGCTGCATTTCAGGAATATACTATAACAGTAGATCCTGCCACAGGAGAGGTTCCCACAGACAGACTGATAACTGCTTATAAACAAACCAAGGAACTGCAATCAAAACAAAATACATCAAGAAATACCAACTCACTCATGGCCTGGGAAACTTCAGGATCAAATATGGGAGGCCGTACACGGGCACTTATGTTCGATCCAAATGATCCAAATTATAAAAAAGTATGGGCTGGTGGTGTTACTGGTGGGCTATGGTATAATAATGATATCACTAACACAAGCGAAGAGTGGATTCCGGTTGGTGACTTTTGGAGTAATATCGCCATTAGCTGCATAACTTACGATCCAAATAATCCGCAAATTTTTTATGTTGGAACCGGTGAAGCACAAACAGCAAGAATAATCTATAGAGCATCTTCGGGAGTAGGTGCCGGAATTTTCATGACATCTGATGGTGGCACATCATGGAACCTGATGGAAAGTACTGAAAACTTCGATTATATAACTGATATTATCGTTAAAGATGAAAATGGAATCAGTGTAATTTATGCATGTGTTGCCTCAGGAACTTATATGGGTGAAGACCACCAAAGTGAACCATCAGACGGTGTTTTCAGGTCGGACAATGGCGGCAATACATGGACACAGGTTATGCCAGAGATACCAGAATCACCAACAAATAAACCATATACTCCAGCTGATATTGAGCTAGCATCAAATGGAAGAATTTATGTTGGCACAATGGAAAATTTAGACCTTGACGGTGGAGCTACAATACTTTATTCTGATGATGGTTTGCCAGGAAGTTGGACAATTTATGCTGATTATAATGATACGATTTCAAACGATTCATATTATAATATACCTGCACGAACACTTGTGGCTAGTTCACCATCAGATCCAAATACTGTTTATGCTCAATTTGCAGCAGGATATACAAGTGGTTTTGTGTACTACAGAGGACGCTATATGGCCAAATCAGAAGACGCAGGAGTAACATGGACAAAGGTTAATATTCCTGATACCGACTGGTCGACTCTAGCTTGGCATGCCTTTGTGCTTAAAGTTGACCCTTCAAACCCCCTTACTGTATACACTGGAGGTTTAGATTTATGGAAAACTATAGATGGTGGTACAAGTTGGAAACATATCTCCGACTGGGTACTTATGTATTATGGAGGTGGCGATGATTATGTACACGCAGATCAGCATAATATCCAGTTTCAACCGGGATCGAGTAATACAGCTATTTTCAGCTCCGACGGAGGTGTTTTTTTAACAAATACGGCAAATTATACTTACCCAGTTTTTATTGAAAGAAACAAGGGATATAGTACATTACAATATTATTCATGTGCAATTAAACCAACGTCTTCATCCAAGCATTTTATTGGTGGACTGCAAGATAACGGCACACTTTATCATAAGAATTTTACACTTGATATTAATGATATGATTGATGGTGGTGATGGCGCTTACTGCTTTTGGGATCAGGATCAATCGAATGTTTTTATAACTTCAGTTTACTACAATAGTTATACATCTTGGAGCTCAGATAGCCAGGCTGATGATTTTGGAGGAAATACAGGAACTTTTATAAGCCCTGCCGACTATGATTACAAAGAAAATATCCTTTATGCAAATGCCGTTGGATTTTTTGGTGGTAACCAAAATCGGTTATTGAGAGCAAAAAGTATTCCTTTCAATGTAAGCACCGAATTGATTAACCTTGGAACTGGTATTACCATTCCCTATTCACACATTGCATATTCAGTTTATTCACCCGTGGGTACATCAACCCTTTTTGTTGGAACACAATCAGGCAGACTTTATAAAACAACAAATGCACAGGATGTACCTGAAACTATTGAAATTGGAAGCCCCGACTTCCCAACAGCAAACTTATCATGTGTTGCCATAGGTGAGAGCGAGGATAATTTATTGGTTACATTTTCAAACTATGGAGTTTCTTCGGTTTGGTTAACTACTGATGGCGGTACAACTTGGGAAGAAAAAGAATCTAACTTACCAGATATGCCAATTCGCTGGGCTATATTTCATCCCGATAATAATGGACAAGCATTGCTTGCAACCGAAATTGGTGTTTGGTGGACAAATACCTTGAACGAAGAAAATACAACATGGGAAACATCTGTTGATGGGATGGCAAATGTTCGGGTTGATATGTTAAAAATTCGTGATGCCGATAATGTTGTTCTGGCTGCAACTCATGGACGTGGTATGTTTACAGCAGAATATCCATTGGAAATTTATGTTGATTTTGAAGAATATCAGAATGCAACTGCTGAGTTTACCATTTATCCCAATCCGGCAGTGAGCTTTATAAACATTGAACAGAATAGCAAATTTGACATAAACTTAAAATTAAGTATTACTGATATTAATGGCAATGTTGTTTTTAAGGAGCAAAATATAAGTAACCCAGAACACAAAAAAATTGATTTGAATAATCTATCGGTGGGTAGTTATATTGTGAAACTTGAGTACAATAATAAAGTTGAACACCATAAGCTGGTGTTGAAATAAATTCCTAATATTACCCTAAAATGTAATATTGTTCTGTATGGATATATCTAATATAAATCCTTATAATATCTTTGATCAAGAATCCATTTTGCTTCTCTTCTTAATTGTTCATCTACACTAATATTCTTTTCAGCAGCCTTTGTTTTAATTCTCAAAAACCATTCAGGAGATGATTTTATATTTTCAATTATCTGGTCGATTTCTTTGTCCTGTACAAACCACTTCGAAATAATACTGTTTTGAATTTCTTCAGATTTTTGTTTTGCCTCTATATATATCATCGAATCCAATGTTATGTTGGCCACACTTGTATTTTTCTGGACTTGTGCTAATATTTCAGGATTCTGATTTATTTTGTTTTAAAAATATTCAATTAAATAATTATTGTACAACCATTTTGCGTCAAGAAACAGCATTGAGTCAATTGGTATATTTCTAGCTAACGCCTTTTGTTCAATTTGCTTTAAATACTCAGGACTTGATTTTATTGAGTTAATATAGTAGTTCAGCTTTTCTTTATTTAATACATTTTTATCG
>CALDOI010000204.1 GCA_937912115.1 uncultured Bacteroidota bacterium
GCATTACTTTTGAAACCTGGTATAATACCAAGTCAATCGCTCGTAAAAAAATTAATTCCTATGCTGTTTACAACCCCGATAACCAACAGTACGAGAAACGGAGTATACTAATTAGTGAAAATAAAGAGTACTATATGGTTTCATTTAAAAAATCCGAGATTCCAAACATTAAAAATTATAATGATGAAAGTAACTTTTGGATTTACCCAAACCCTGTAGAAAATAATCTCCATATTGAATATGAGCTAGAAAATGAATGCGAAGCATCTATTGAGATTTATAATATATTTGGGCTCAATGTAGCATTAGTTATCAAGGGTAAGCAATTGAGAGGTAAACAAAAACTGGTTTGGGATTTAACTGGATATAATGGAGAAAAACTTCCGGCTGGAGTTTATACGATCAGATTAAAAGCAGGAAGCAAAACAATAACAAAAAAGGTAGTAATTAATTAGACTCCCATGTTGTCTTGGTCGAAGGGAGAAATTTTGAATAAATCTGCTTTCCTCAAAGTTTCTTCCTTTGGCTTATAATAATAAAAGTAAATTAGATAAAAAGATGATTATAAATATCAAATACCCAACTCGTGTAAATAAGTTTATCCTTGGTTTTGTGGTAATATTATTTCTCATCTTTATCACTAATCAAAAGTTGATAGCAATAACCATTACAGTTAAACAGGATGGCACAGGAGATTATACAGTAATCCAGAACGCAATTGATGCTTCAAATAATGGTGATACTGTGCTTGTATGGCCTGGAACTTATTATGAGAACCTGGTAATCGATGAAAGAAATGTTGTATTGGGAAGTTTGACATTAACAACCGGAGATAATACGTATATGTATGAGACCATAATTAATGGTAATAAAACGGGTAGTGGGATTAAAATCGATGAATGCCCGGGTAATATTATAGTTGAAGGCTTTACTTTTACAAATGGTAGTGGCACTTATATTGGCGGTTATGATGGTGGTGGTGTTTTTATATTCGAAACCACAACGACATTAAGAAACTGTGTTATATCAGATAATCAGGCAAATGCTTATGGAGGAGGGCTTTATTCTCATAAATCAAATATTTACTTATCAGGTGTTACCATAAAAGATAATCATGCCTATAACCTTGGTGGAGGCATAACCTTGGGTAACAGCACATGTGAGTTTGATACAATTAACCTCTGTAACATTTATAATAATAGTGCACCCTGGGGTACTGATTTCTATAATTTGAGTTCTCCTAATTACTATAACCATGTTGTGGTTGATACATTTACTGTAATTAATCCTGATTACTATTATATTACTGCAAATAATTTGGATTCGCTAAGTCCGGGAAACTCTGTTACCTGGGAGGTACAAAATGGAAAAAACCAGCAGGTTTCTGAAAATTTATATGTTTCGCCCTTCGGTGATAATAATAACAGCGGTTTATCTGCCAATGAACCACTAAAAAGTATTTGGTTTGCTTTATTAAAAATGGCTAGTGACAGCATAAGCCCTGATACTATATTACTTGCAGATGGAATATATTCACCTTCAATGGGAGAGCGGTTTCCATTAAGTTTAAAACGCAATGTTTCAATAAAGGGTACATCGAGAGATGGGACTATACTTGATGCCGAAAATGAAACCTTTATTTTGAATGGAATATACTATGCCAACAATTATACGCACAGTAACTTTACACTGAGAAATGGAAGTGAAAGTTTGTATGGTTATGGAGCCATTGATTTAATTGAGAATAATAATGTCACATTTGAGAATATTTTGTTTACATCAAATACTGGAGAATCAAGCTCAGGGGGAATGATTGGAAACTCAAATAATTTTGTTTTGAAAAATGTTGAATTCAGAGATAATTCAGGCAGGTGTCTGAAAATTGCACATGGTGATGCTTACATTGATGATTATGACACGGTATATGTAGAAGGATGTGTGTTTGAGAATAACAGCCCTAATTACAATGTTGAATATGGTTATGGTGGATGTATAGTGATGTGGGGCAAACTACTCCTGCCCAGATCTTTAACGTGTGTATTTACAAATAATTTATTTGTAAATAACCATACAAAATATGTTAATTTAAGCCCTGGGAGTATTGGCATTAGCTCCATTGACCAGGTAGAGTCTTACGTTATTAATTGCACTTTTGCCGATAATACATCAGATAATCCTTATAATGCTGTACTAGGTGTTTTACATGGCTCAGAAATGAATGTTTATAATTCGATTATTTACAACAATCAATATAAATCAGCATATATGTTTACGGAAGATTGGACGGGTGAAAGTGACTTTTATATCCATAACTCACTGATAGAAGGAGGAGAAGATGGCATTGAACTTTATACAGGGTACAATAATCTGTATTATAGTTCCACTAACATAGATGTCAGCCCATTATTTTATGAGGGAGCAGAATTTCCATACAATCTTAGTCAAAACTCACCATGTATTGATGCTGGGACACTTGATATCCCCAATTGGATAGAATTACCTGAGTTTGATCTTGCAGGAAACCCTAGATTATATGGGGATAGCATTGATATGGGAGCTTATGAGTGGAATCCTACTGTTGGAGTAGGTAAACACCTGCTTTTACAAAATGAAGAATTAATCAAGGCTGGGCCAAACCCATTCAGTAGTACAACAAAAATCACCTTAAGTTTTACTAGTAATGCAAATGTAAAATTAGAAGTATATAATAATTATGGTCAACGAGTTCGTTTATTATCTGATGTTTATGCACGCCCTGGAACC
>CALDOI010000205.1 GCA_937912115.1 uncultured Bacteroidota bacterium
GATATTGCGATCTTAGAGCCATCAGGAGACACTACAGGATTTGCCTCACCAACATTATTGTTTGTTAACCTCTCAAGATGACTCCCATCTTTCCAAATACTGTAGACTTCATTTTTTTCTCCATCCATACTCGAAACAAAAAACACTTTAAGTCCGAGTGGTCCCCATGATGCATCCCTCGCATTAAAATCATCAAATAACATAACCTTGTCGCCATACCAATTAATAATTTCCAGTTTCTTGGATTCTGAAAATGGATTTGATACACCATAAACAATTAGTTTACCATTTGAGTTTATGTCGGGGTCACTTACACCAAGCTTGGAATCGGTTAATTTGTTAAGATTATCATAAATAAAATCATAACTATAAACTTCCCATTGGTTAGTTAATACGTCTAATCCGGTAAAATAAACCTGACGGGAAGAATTTGAAAAGACGGGATTTTTACAGTTTAATACTCTATCAAACAGAGGCTTAACTTTATTTGTTTTTAATTCGAGCACATACAAATAATCAGCACCTTTCGTATCCGAATCGAATATAATTTTGTCGCCATCAGGATGCCATACCGGATTTCTGAAGTTAAATGATGAATCACTCAGGTAAAGCGTAGTATCCTTATCGAATTGATAAATAAAAAGGTTGCTATTTCCATTTACATTTGATTGAAATAACAGGCTCTTACTGTCATATGACCACTTGGGTGATAATTCATCTCCTATCATATTTGTGATATTCACACCATCAACAATTTCCAAATACTGTCCGAGTACAATACTATTTGTGAAAAATAAAACGATGATAAAAAACCATCGACGAGCAATTAACATGAACAACATGATATGAGTATTTTTAAAAACTATCCGTAAAAATAAAATAAACATCAACAAATACTTATTTTTGCCTACCATTAAATTAATATTTCAATGATATCTACTGAGACTATATCGAAGCTATTTTCAGAATTTAACAACCTTAAAGCTCTTGTAATTGGAGATGTGATGGTTGATTCATATATTTGGGGAATAGTAAACAGGGTTTCACCTGAGGCACCGGTACCCATTGTAGAAGTAAAAAAGCGTGAAAACAGACTCGGTGGGGCTGCAAATGTGGGATTAAATCTCAAAGCTCTGGGAGCTACTCCAATACTCTGCTCGGTAATTGGCAACGACCAACGAGGTAATGATTTTACTGCACTTCTAAAAAAAGAAGGAATGCCTGTTGACGGAATTATTCAGTGCATCGATAGAATTACAACTACAAAATTTAGAGTAATTGGAAATAACACACAATTATTACGTGTTGATGAAGAAACAACTTCAATGCTTACTGATGATCAACACAACCAATTATGGGAAAGAATAGAAAAACTAATTGATGAAAATAATATAAACGTAATTGTTTTTCAGGATTATGATAAGGGAGTTATCTCGCAACCACTAATCGAAAAGGTTATTAATAAATCCATTCTAAATAATATCCCCGTTGTTGTAGATCCAAAGAAACTAAACTTCCTAAACTACAAGAATGCAACTTTATTTAAGCCAAATTTGAAAGAAATAAAAGAAGGTTTAAATATCGATTTTGATGTAAATAATGATGTTGAAATTGAACTCGCTGTTGCAAAATTACAGGATAAACTAAATGCCAGCATCATTTTAAACACATTGAGCGATAAAGGAGTTTTCATTAGTTGGAGAATAGATGGGGGTTACGAATCCAGGCTTATACCAGCGCACCTGCGTAATATAGCTGATGTGTCGGGAGCAGGTGACACTGTTATTAGTGTAGCAGCCTTATGTGTTGCGCAGGATATTGATCCTCCAATAATGGCTGCAATTTCAAATCTTGCCGGAGGCCTCGTTTGCGAATATGTAGGGGTGGTATCTGTAAAAAAATCAAAATTACTTGAGGAAGTAAATCGACTCCTTGCCCGATCCTAAAAAACCAACAACAAGCTTAAATTCTACTAAAACAAAATAATGAGCAATCATTTAACGCATACTCACAAGCCTGAAAAAGAGAAAGTAAGAATAATGTTTAACGACATTGCTCATAAATACGACTTCTTAAATCACTTTTTATCAGCAGGAATTGATATTAGGTGGAGAAAAAAAGTTCGAAAACTGCTTGCTAATAAAAAGCATAAACGAATACTGGATATAGCAACAGGTACGGGCGATTTAGCAATTGAGTTATCCAAATTAAAGCCTGAAAATATTGTAGGTATCGACATCGCTGTTGAGATGCTTGAAATTGGTAGAGTAAAAATAATAAACAAAAATCTTGATAATATTATTGAATTAAAAGAAGGGGATGCGGAGAATCTGGAATTTGATGATAATAGTTTTGATGCAGTAACTGTTGCCTTTGGGGTAAGGAATTTTGAAACATTGCAAAAGGGACTGAAGGAAATGCATAGAGTACTCGACAAAGGCGGTATTGTTGCAATACTCGAATTCTCAAAACCAAAAGCATTCCCTTTCAAACAATTATACAACTTCTATTCTAGATTTATACTTCCGGTGATGGGGAAGATGGTTTCAAAAAGCAGTGCCGCATATACGTATTTACCTGAATCAGTGCAGGGTTTTGCAGAAGACAAAGCATTTTTAACTGAGCTGGAAAAGGCGGGATTTGTAAACACCAGGCAAAATAGGCTTACCATGGGTATTGCAACTTTGTATTCTGCTTCAAAATAATGTTTCACTATTTTACTAAATTTGCGCCCGTTTTTAGTTTATCAGATATTATATTTAATTAAATATCGTAATACTAACTAGGCATTTAACACGTTTACTATAAAAATTAAACCTTGAGTAAAAAATCTATCATATTTTCTGCTTTTTTATTGGTCATGCTTATTGCATCCATAAGCTCTAATGCTCAGAAAAGAAAAGTATTAAATCTACCAACCTACGACGAAGATCCATACCATTTTGGCTTTATACTTGGAATTAACCACATGTTGTTTTCGGTGCAACCGGTTGATAATTTACCAAATATTAAATGGACTACTGAACAATCGCCTGATGTTTTTGGTGATTCGCTTTTTGTTTACGGTGTTACATCTACTCCATCACCGGGATTTTCGGTTGGGATTCTAGCCAATTTAAGGCTAGGTAGATATACTGATATGAGGTTTATACCGGCTTTATCATTTGGTGAGAGGATGCTTAATTTCACAATATTAAGATACAGAAATGGTGACACCCTTTTTGTTGATATTCAAAAAAGTATTTCATCAACAATTGTTGAAATACCACTGGAATTTAGGTATAAATCGAGAAGATTAAATAACTTTAGAGCATATGTGCTTGGAGGGATGAAATATTCCCTCGACTTAGCATCACAAAAAAAAGGCAAGGGTAATACGGGAAACACAACTGTAAAATTGCATAGAAATGATTTTTCCTTAGAAGCAGGAGCAGGTATTGAATTTTACACAACTTATTTCAAATTTGGAGTGGAGGCAAAAATGGGATATGGATTCAGGAATCTGGTTCTTAAAGAAGATAACCTATACTCCGGTAGTATTGATCAGTTAAGATCAAAAATATTCTTACTCTCATTTACATTTGAATAAAAATATTCAATGATGAAAATTTCAAAAGATACTGAAGGATTGTTTAATATGATCCATGAAAAATCCACACTTAAAAACACAGTATATAACAATACATTAAATTCCTTTAATCTTCTAAAAGAAGTTATTGGTAACTTGGCAAAAGAACATAAAGAATACCATGCCAGCGACAAGAACGATTCGTCTACAACTTTTGAGGTAAGTAATATAAATGAATTTGAACTCGATCTTAAATTTGGTGGTGATGTACTATTATTTATGATGCATACTAATGTTTTCGAATTTCCCAGAGATCATGAGGTTATGCGTACTCCTTACGTTAAAGAAGAAGCAACCCGCTCCTATTGTGGTATAATAAATATATACAATTTCATTGCTGATTCGTTTAAATACAACAGGGTTAACGATATAGGTTACCTAATTGGAAGGATTTTTATTAATAAAGAAGGGCATTATTTTATCGAAGGTAAGCGAGAGCTAGGTTTTCTGTACAATAATTTTGGGAAAAATAAAATTGACAAGAAATCAACTGAAACTATAATTAAAGCTGCAATTAAATATACCATAAATTTTGATTTGCTTACTCCCCATTATGATATTGCTAAATTTGTAACCGTTAATGATATCAAGAGTACACTAGATTCTATTTCGGTAAAAACAGGAAAGAGACTTGGTTATAAATTCCAGGCTGATAGTGATGGAGAAATGTAATTATTAGATGTAATAAAAAAATTATTATTTTATTACAAAAAAGTTGTTCGATTAAATAATTTATTATTTTTGCACCTCCAAAAACAAAATGGTCCGTTCGGCTAGTCAGGTCAGGCCCCCAGGTTTTCATCCTGGTAACACGGG
>CALDOI010000206.1 GCA_937912115.1 uncultured Bacteroidota bacterium
TATCTATCAATTTTTTTGTTAATTGATAAGAAATATAATAACCTTAGGTTGAGAAAAGTAAAGAAACTATTCATATTTGAAATTTATTTTGAATATATATTATTGATTACCTAACTATTAACTAATATAATGCAATACTGTAATGACTTTGCATATTAAAAAAAAATAACGAATAATAATAGCAAATGATTCTAAAACTTTCAGACAATCACTAACTAAGCATTGTTAAAATAGATTTCTATCAATCAAATCCAGGTCAATCTATAAGTGAGTTGAGAGACATTATCGTTTTTAAACCAACTACTATTACAACAAAACAATTTAATTAATAATATGACAACACCAACAATAATAAGGTGTATAAGAGTTAAATAAATTCGAATTATCAAGTAGTATTAACTGTAAAAAAAGAATACCCCAAATGACCATTTCAGAAGTAAGTCTTTAACTCTAACAATTAATTCTTTTTATAATTATCAATAAACTCTGTGATTTTATCTGCACCAATACGTTTTGCAACAATATTTTTGTCATTATCCAGTACATAGATTACTGGGGTTCCGTAAATATCATATAGGTCGTGGAAATCTTTTGTAGCACTTCGTGTTCCATTTACATTTATTCCGGGAACATTTTTTTCAACAACGGCTTTCTTCCACTTTTCAAGATCACTATTTACATTTATGGCATATACTTCAATGTCATATTCAGGTTGATCGATCAATTTTTGTAGTTCGGTAATCTCTTTTCCACATATTCCGCAATCAGAGTCCCAGAAAAACAGTATTGTATAATTATTGGTAATTTGCTGAAAAGAAATAAGTGATCCCAATGAATCTATTAACAGTAGTTGCGGTGCAGGCATACCCAATAGTATGGGTCGTAATTTATCTGCCCTTTCCTGTAGTGATATTAGTACTGATGGGGTAGTATTTGGCATATCCTCCTTGCTAAAATATTCATCAACAAGATGTACAAATACCTTATCAAATCCCATAAATTTTGGATTTTGATACTCAGATATAAAATGCCATACTAAGTATCCTACAACTTCATCAGATGGCCTGGCTTTCAAAATGATAGTATCTATTGCTACGATAACCGAATCAGGATGAAAAACAACAACCTGTTCGAAGTACTGTTTAATCTTTCGCATAAATACAGGTGTGCGCAATAAACTACTATCACTGAGGTCAAGATTATCCCAAAAATGTTGCTTATAATACCTAAATGAAAGTGTGCTGTCGGTTGAATTTTTAATTGAATCAGGAATTTCAATGTCGCGCATTGAGTTTAACAATGATGAAACAAAGGTTCCATTGTTTTTTTCGATAACCTCCAACTTAAAATTGATTGCTTCTTTATTTAGTAGTTCACGTTGGATTTTTAAATCTTCTGTTTCTATGGATAATGCTTCCAATGAATCAATTTTGTTTTTTATTAAAGCGTTCTGTTGATACTTCTCTTCATTATACTTTAGATAAGAATAGAATACTTTATTATCAACTGATCCTTTAACCTTCATATTCAAAGCATAATTTGATGTGTCAGTTGATAATACAAAATTCTGACTGGAGCTAACAATGAACTCGAAAAGTTTCTTTTTTGTCATACTTACAGCCATATAGATTCCTCCAGGTAATCTTTTTTCTCCCTTAAAATGAAAATCTCCTGATTTATCAGAATACGCCGTATCAACTATTTTTATCTTTTCCCCAAAGTAAGAAGTAAGGAGTAGAATTGAATCTGCATACCCATCAATCTTAATTTTAATATCGTAATTATCTTGTGCTGAAATAGTTTGTGCAATTATAAGGGTAATTATGATAACCGATAATTGTCTTAATATATTTACCATCCTTGTTTTTTCATTTTTTTTGAATCGTCAAAAATATCAAAGAAAAACTCTTTTTGAACACACGACTGTGAATAAAATTAAAAAAAAATGATTTTTTTTCTTGAAATAGGTATAAAAAAGTATTTTTTTGGTACTACTAGTTAGAGAATAATTATTTTTTTCATCATATAAACATCTTTGCTATGAAACGTTACATATTTAGGCAGACCGCTATAATAGCTTTTCTTTTTGTATTCTACTCATTATCTGCACAAAACCAAATATCAGGCGTAGTTAATTATCATGAAAATAGTTCTAACCCGCTACCTGATATAACTTTAGAATTATTTGATTCAGGAAATAATCTTGTAGCTACTACAATTACAAACAATATTGGCGAATTTGATTTTTACAATATTCCAGCTGGTGATTATGTTTTGGTTTCATCAACATCATTGCCTATTGGTGATATAAATGCGGTAGATGCCGCTTTGGTGCTTGATTATCTAAATGGTTTAGTCACTTTTAACGATTATGAATTTGAAGCCGCTGACGTAAATGGAAGTGGTAATATAACCCATGGTGACTATCAGCTTATGATTAACAAGATTTTAGGAAGAGGTAAACCATTTCCGGCAGGTGACTGGCAATTTGAGGAAGTTAATTTAACAGTTTCCAGTTCTCGTAACCCAATTGTTATGGCAACAGTATGGGCTACATCAACCGGTGATGTTGAAGGCGTTTGGTTACCTGGCGGCAGAGATGGTGAACTAATAGCATCTGATAACCAAGAAACTACAGTGGTAAGCGAAGGTGAAATTGAGTTAGAGATTGGATCAAACTATGATAACCTAATAAGGGGATTTAATTTAAACTTTATTTATCCGATAAATCAAATCGAAATCACCGATGTAAGTGGTCCTGACGAAAATATTAATTTTGATATTGATTCAGATAATGGGATACTAAAAGTTATATGGTTAGATGAGAATAAAAACCCAGGCAACAAATTCTTCGGAGAGAAACTATTTAGAGTAAAGGTTAAGCAAACTACCAACTCTGTTATAAATGAAATCGGAGGGTTTTCCTTACTTGAAGGAGGCATGGTACTTGATTCCAAATCAAAAGAAATTGAAAATATTGAAA
>CALDOI010000207.1 GCA_937912115.1 uncultured Bacteroidota bacterium
CACCTATATCACCATCAAAGAAAATGTTGTCGTACAATGCTGTAGCATTCCAAGTAGTACCACCATCAGTTGAATACAAATGCCATTCGGCCATTGTACCTTCACCAGGATACCATCCATCAGGAGAAGCTATAGTAATAAGACCGTTTAAATGTGGATTACCTTGACCATCAACAGCGATGTCACACTGGAATCCCATATTGTAATATACTTCGTCTCTGTTAAATCCTGGACCATAAATATCAATGCTCTCAAGGATTTCATCTGACCAATAGTATTTAATTGACTCAATACCATTAACACCACCAAATTGAACATTAATTGGATCACTCCATGATTCGCCACCATCAGTTGTTTTAAGTAGTACTGGATGATAGCTTGTATAAGGAGTTGGATCACTAACTACATCACTCATATAAACGATGTAACCAGTTTGTCCGTCAGGGCCAAAAGCAATTTTTGAATCGTTGATTCCGTCGCCATCAGCAAGGAAATCCATTTGAGTTTCTACAACTTCTAATTCACCGTCAACAATTTCACCTCTACCTATAGTAATTACACCATTATAAACATAATCAGCAGTTTCGTAGTTACCATCTGTATACCAGGCAACTCCTTGTTGTGTTACTGTGTACGCATCTGGGATAAGACGCCAAAAATTTCCACCTGAATGTAAATTAACTTGTGAAGGTGCTGGAGGATCAGTTAAAGTTAAAGGATTGGATCCGTAAGCATAACCACCCCAGTTACCATTGGTATTATCCAGAGTACACAAAAAATATGAATAGTATGCATCAGCTGGATTCATATTTCCTTCAGGATTAATAATTGCTCCCTGAGGATATCTGCCACCATCTTGTGGATACTGTGGACCAGGACCTGTTGGCAAATAAGCCTGAACGTTAGTTGTCCATGAAGCACCACCATCGGTTGATACATCATAAGCAACACGGCTATTTCCTTCAACCTCTACACCACCTGTCATACGGTGAGTAAATACAATACTGTTTAGGTTTGGATCGGCCCAAACATAAGTACGAGGATTGTTGTAAAAACCATAGGCATTACCCGACTGACCAATTGGGATGTATGAAGCGTCAACACCTTTAATCTGTCCGGTTTTTACAGTTGGTTTGTCATTTACCAAAATGGTTGCTGCACTCGAAGGTGCTTTTTCCATTAAAACATCAGCTTTTGGAGCTTTGTTACTTCTTAACACATGTTTTGTTTGTGCCATTGAAGAAAAACCAACACCAAAAACTAATACAAAAAGTAATAATTTTTTCATGATTCTTTAAATTAAGTTTACTAATAGATAATTAAAATTCTTTTTTTTCAAAAAGATCGCAAATATATTATAATGTAAGATACGATTTACAACAAGAGAGATGCTAATTTATGAACAAGGGTTGCACCAACAATAAATAAAATTTGCAAACAACATAATTAATGTATATTAGTTATATGATAACGATCTCAGTTAAAACACAGAACAAAAAAAATCACACTAAATTATTAAGCAGTAAACATTGATGATTTGTGAATATTACTCAGAAAATTTGTAGTTATATTTGCAGCAATTTTTTGTAAACATGAAGAAACTTAATTTATATATGATAAAGTCCTATCTGGGACCTTTTGTGTTTACTTTTTTTGTTTCTCTTTTTATACTACTGCTACAATTTCTTTGGAAATATATTGATGATTTAGTTGGGAAAGGACTAGAGTGGTATATAATTGCCAAACTAATGTTTTACGCATCTTCAACCTTTGTCCCTTTGGCTCTTCCTTTGGCAATACTTCTATCATCGTTAATGACTTTTGGCAACATGGGCGAGCATTATGAATTGGTTGCCATGAAAGCAGCAGGAATATCCTTAAGAAAAGCAATGAAACCATTGGTTGTTCTTTCTCTAATAATCAGTATAGCAGCGTTTTTGTTTTCCAACTATGTACTTCCCGTTGCAAACCTTAAATTTGGATCACTACTTTATGATGTACGGCAACAGAAGCTGGCATTTAATATCAACGAAGGGATTTATTATCATGGCCTGGAAGGTTTTGTTATTAGAGTTGGAAAAAAAGCAAAAGATAACAAAACCATCTATAATGTAAAAATATACAATCACTCTAAAAATCAAGGCAATGTAACAGTTACTACCGCCGAAAGTGGAACAATGCAAATGAGCCCTGATCAAAAAAATCTAATATTTACCCTCTATGATGGATATACCTATAATGAGGTTACAAGTGTTTCAAGGTATAGAATAAGCAGACCGTTTGAAGCTACCAAGTTCCATAAACAAATATTAAATTTCGATCTTTCACAGTTTAACCTTAACAGAACAAACGAAGAACTGTTCAAATCGCATTATTCAATGCTAAATATTCAACAATTAAATCATTCGATTGATTCGCTAAGTGAAAAACATATTGTTGCTAAAAATCGGTATTTAGAAAATTTCCTGAAGAAATACTCCTACATGAGTGATTCTAACGTAGTACTGCCAATTAATAGAACCGATCAAATAATTGATACATTAAGAATGCCTATTATTGACAATTTCAAAACTCAAAATAAAATTGAATTAATAGAATTTGCCCAGCGGGATGCTCGTAATGCAAAGAAAAATATTCTTGATTTTAATACAGAATTAAAGGCAAGAAAGCAAATAATTACTAAGCATGAAGTTGTTTGGCATCAGAAGTTTCAACTTTCAATAGCGTGCTTCATATTCTTCTTTATTGGTGCGCCTCTGGGTGCAATAATACGAAAAGGAGGATTAGGCCTACCGGTTGTTGTTTCTGTTTTGTTTTTTGTGATATACCATGTTATATCCATTACCGGAGAAAAAGCAGTAAAAACAGGTGAGATGAATGTGGAGTTTGGATTGTGGCTCTCTACCCTGGTTGTGCTGCCGTTGGGATTATTTTTAACTTACAAAGCAACTTCGGATGCACAACTGATGGACACAGAAAGCTGGAATAAGTTTTTTAATAAATTTAAATCGAAAAAGAAATTATCATAAGCCGGGGAACAGCAAAAGAAGAACATTGCCATGCATATATTTGATTATGTGAAAATTAATAGCCATAGATTTACAGATTACCTTCTGAGATTTTCTGTCAATATTGTTTTATAATGAAGAGTATTACTCAAAATAATAGCCGCTTAAATGTGTTGTTTATCTGCAACAAATCACCTTGGCCACCCCGTGAAGGAGGACCCATTGCAATGAATAATCTCATAGAAGGGGTTCTTAAGCATGGTCATAATGTAAAAGTGTTGGCAATTAACACAAACAAATATAACTTCGACCCGGAAGAAATTCCTGAAGATTATAAAAACAGAACCAATATAGAACTTGTTTATATTGACCTTAGCATTAAACCAATGGATGCTTTTATAAATCTGTTTAACGGCAAATCCTATCATGTGCAAAGGTTTATATCAGAAAAATTTAGAGCCAAACTTACCGAAGTACTGACGGAACAGAGTTTTGATATAGTACAAATTGAAACTCTGTTTATGTCGCCTTATATTGATACGATCAGAAAATTTTCCAATGCCTCAATAATTCTTAGAGCTCATAATATTGAACATATAATATGGAAACGTGTTGCTTCAATTACAAAAAATCCAATAAAAAAACTCTATCTCAAACATCTTGCTAGTACTCTGGAAAAATACGAGAAAGAGGTATTGGAAGAGTACGATGGCATTGTTCCAATATCATCGAAAGATGCAAGTTACTTCGAAACTGAATGCAGTATTCCTGTTTTGCCAATTTCATTTGGTGTGGATACGGCAAAACTAATACCGGATAAGATTGAAAAAAGTGATCTTGCATTATTTCATATTGGTGCAATGAACTGGATTCCAAATGAAGAAGGAATTAGATGGTTTTTAGAAAATGTTTGGAATAAAATAAGTAATGAATTTAATGATCTGAAACTTTATCTGGCTGGTAGAGAAATGCCTGGTTGGCTGACTACAATAAATCAAAAAAATGTAATTGTTGTCGGAGAAGTTCCTGATGCATATAAATTTATAAACTCAAAAGCAATTTCAATAGCGCCATTGTTTTCGGGTAGTGGGATTCGTATTAAAATAATAGAAAGCATGGCCTTAGGCAAAACCGTAATTTCAACTAAAATTGGTGCCGAAGGAATTAACTATACTAATGGAAAAAATATTATGATTGCCAACAATGCTGAATCCTTTGTTAATGCCATTCGAGAATTAATATCTGATCGACATAAGTGCGATACTATTGGTAATAATGCCCGCAAACTAATTCTCAAAGATCATGACAACGATAAACTAGTTTCGGATTTGATTGTGTTTTACAGGGAAGTTATTTAAGGGTTGTCGTTGTTGTCGTTGTTGTTATATTGATAAATATCAAAGTGAAGAAACCTGACAATATGAGCTCCCTTTTCCCACCTCTACCCCTTGCTCTTAAAAAATCTCAATTATCTTTGCACAACATTAATGTATATTGATTAATTGTTATGAGAATCTTTGTTCTGCTTTCAAGAGTACCCTATCCATTAGAAAAAGGTGATAAGCTGCGCGCATTTCATCAGATTAAGGAACTCTCGAAAAAAAATGAAATTATTCTTTGTGCGTTAAACCCCTTATCAAATCTTGACAAACAGGAAGCTTTCAGCAAACTACAACCATATTGTTTATCAATCAATTTTTTAGATCTTCCGGTGCATATCCGATTATGGAATATGGCTTTAACGCTTCTGGGATCAAAACCAATACAAACAGGTTACTTCTATAATAGTAAGGCAGCCAAAGAAATCAACAGATTAATTGA
>CALDOI010000208.1 GCA_937912115.1 uncultured Bacteroidota bacterium
GGAAGGGCACTGACAATGGCGATGGAAACACAGCCACCAGTGGATCGGTAACATTGATTAGATAGACTATTAATTAGTTTTTACCGGGAATCCTTATTTATTGTTCTTTAAGCTAATCACAACAAAGGCATTTTGAGGCAATGCCCTGTAAATAGCCCGCAGGTCGGTTGCCGGGATTTTAATGGTAATTGTTGGATAATATTCTTGTTTTTTAAACGTAATAAAACGAAAGAAAGAATTTAATATTTTGGAAGTATTGAATTTGGCATAATGGCTGAATTTTACCCAATTATCGTGGAAATCAGGATTCGAATCCTGTTCAATAAATAAGTCGATTCCATATTCCAGCCTTAGAAATATGAATGCCGGATTCTGGGTAAGTGTAATTGGTTCTGTTGCAATCAAAGCAGCTTCGATAGTGTCTTTTGGTGCTTGGCGTACCACAATGGGTTCTTTTATTATTGTAGCATTCTGAGAACTTATTTTAACGGGCTCTGAGAAAATTTTTACATATTGCTTATTAGATAATTCATTTAACAGATTATCTTGTTTAAATAATTTAATGTGAACCTGATGAATATTAACCCCATTAATATACAAACCGATTGAGCTGTCATTTAGATTTACAGAGAGTTGTATGGAATCTTTTTTTGATAGTTTAAGCATGGCTTCCTTATATGCTTTGTACTTTACCATTTCAGAAAACTCAGAATAGTTCCAGTTGTTATCGTAATTTGAAGTAAATAAAGAGTCACTGTTTACAATTTTTTCAAATTCATTTAACTTTTGCAAAGGAGCTATGGCAATAGAAATCAGAAAGACAAAAATCACACAAAGAGATATGTATATTATACTCACAGCAAGACCCGTATTTTGAAAATACCCTGATAATTTATCAAATAGTCTCATCGTTTTTTTCGTTTTAATAAATATATACTTTTGATCCAACAGAAAGGGAATTGTATATCAGTTCCAGATTTTCATCATTCAACCTGATACACCCGTGTGTGACAGGCAGACCAAGAAACCGCTGATAAAGAGTACCATGTATCAGATAACCCTGTCCAAGGTTCAAAGCATAGTCGCCTAGCACTCCGTATTCAAAGCGCGAATCATGGTTAGCCGATGGAACAGGTAAGCCCTCTTCGATAAAAGCCCAGTCGGGTTTCTTCCAGACTGGTGATGTCGTTTTACTCTTAATTTTGAATTCACCTTTTGGCGTTTTAAACATCCATTGTTGCTGGTCGCTATTTTTCAGCAATATATAACTACCTGTTGAGCATTTGTCAGTTTTTACGAGTTGAAATCCTTTGTATAAGGAGAATTCATTTGATGAGCTATTAATTATAAGATAGAATGATTTAGGTGTCCTGGCGTCCAGTTTTTCGTTAATAAGTTTGGTTTCCTGAACGATTTTTTTCTTTGTGACGGCAATTTCCTCCTGGTTTAGAATAACCGGATTAATTCCAATTGTTTTAACTTGTAGAAGAACAAAACGCAGACAAGCAGGTATTAAAAAGACTAACACTATAACAAGTATCAGTATAAGGTTGACTTTGAGGAAAAGAAACATCTTTTTGGTAGTTTCTTTTGAGGAAGATACAAACCAATTGATGTATATACGAATAACTTCAGCCAGTTTCATTGTTTTCACCTGTTGAAAAATCCGGTTAATTGAATTTATCCTCATTTTAAATATAATTTATTTAATGGTTTAACTGATCCTACAATTGTTACACTTGTACCTTTTGGACAAGCATCGTATAGTATATCCATATCGGTATCAGACAAGGCCATACATCCATCAGTCCAATCAATTCCCTTGCCTCCATTTCCATGTATTTCAATCAGATTACCAATTTTAGCATCTTTTTTTATAAATCCACTATTTTTGTTTAATGCAAACCGCTTTTTATCATCATCATTTGGGTAGTTCAAAAGGAAAGCCTTATAATATTTTGTTTCTCCATTTGGTTTTTTACGAACAATTTTATACAAACCTTCGGGTGTGGATTTGTCGCCTTGTTGGTTTTTATCACCTATCCAGTTTGCACCTAATTCTATTTCAAATTTCTGAATTATATAACCATTTTTATAAAGAATGCATTCGCGTGCATACTTATCCACAATTATGCAATATGTCTTGCGTTTTTTCGATTTGGATATGGATTGATCAACCCAATCCTGCCATTGTGGGAACTCACTAAAGTAATCTTCCAGTCTTTCTTTATAAATTTGATGCAGCCTAGTGATTAGAAGTTCTACTGAATCTAGTTGTATTTTGCTCGATTGGTAATTTGCCTGTTTGAATGCCAAAATTCCTTCTTTTAAAAGCAGTTTACTTTTAATAAGTTCATTTCTTTCTTTAATGTTAAACGGGAAGTTACTATACCTGGTGTCAAAATTCTTAACTTTGCTTTCCAGTAATGAAATCCTGATTCCGATCAGTTCTTCGGCACTTGATATCTTACTATTTGTAATGGCAATCGCCTCTTTTGCCAGTTCATATGCTTTTTCAGCATTTTTTATGGATTTTTTGTAATCCCTGAACAATAAAAATCTATTATTCTCAATGTCCCATTCAATCATTGCCGAATCATAATACATTCTGGCATCTTGATACAATTGACTGGCATATTTGTTTGATTTCAACTGTTCTGCTTCAGATAGAATAATCCTTGCCTTGGTTGTTTCTGATACAGGAGGTTCTTCCACCGACAAAAAACTGTAAGTACCAAAGGTTAATAAAACAATACATAAAGTAAGGATAATTGTTGGTCTTTTCTTCATTTTAGATTTACAAAAAACCCCGATTGGTCAACCAATCGGGGTAGATACATCTGTTTGCCGACAGATTTTAAAATTTTATACTACTTACGTTTTCCTTTGTACTTGGCAATTACACTTGCTAATTCAGTATTAATAGCCGTTGCTTTTTCTTTTGCGGCATTAGCTTTATCAAGCGTGGCAAATAATTCACCAGTTTCCAACATTGCTTTTGCTTCGCCAATTGATGTTTCGATAGAATTTAACTCACCTTTAATCGCAATAAGTGCAGTTGTACCTTCTTTTCCTTTAGGAGCCTGAAGGATTAATTCTTCATTTGATTTAACCAATACCACTGCTTCATTAATAACACTTTCAATTTCGGCATTAAGCTCGATTTTACGGTTTTCTGCCTGCAATTTTACTTCTTGGGCAAACTGTGATACTCCTGTTAAATGCTCTTTTGCTGTATTAAAGTTCTTAATGAATTTTGATTTTTGTGTTTCAACACCTACCATTACTGCATTCATTGAGTCTTGTAACGCAACATAACTGTCGTGTACATAAGTTTCTGCACCGGCAGACTTTGCTTCTGCAATTGCAACATAAGCTGCATCAATTTCTACTTTGGGTACTTTTTCACAGCTGGTTAATAAAAGAGCTGTTAATCCTAACACTGATAATCCTACGAAAAAATTATTTTTCATTTTAATATTTATTTGATTGTTTAATATTTTTGACATTATGACGATAAAATTAATATAAGTAACAGCATAAGTCGAATGTTTATTTTGGTAGTGTTTTAGTAATACCATAAATCCATTATAGAAAATGCTATATTTGTTGGGATTATTTATATTGAAAATTATGACTATCAACTTAATATCCTTAAAGGATGATGAAATAATCAATAAAATTAAAGTTGATGGTTCATCAAGATATTATGAGATACTTTATGACCGATATCGTTCAAAGGTACTGGATAAGAGCTATAGTTTTGTAAAAAACAGAAAAATAGCTGAAGAACTTACTGAGGACATTTTTTCTAAAACTTTCGAAAAACTGGCATCGTTTAAACAAATGTCTTCCTTTTCATCCTGGTTATATTCTATTACATACAATCATTGCATTGATTATTTGCGTGATAAGAAAAAATTACATTACCCAAATTGGAATCGTGAAAATGAGATGCCTGAGATAATTGACGAGACTGAAGAAAGTATTGAAGATATCAACTATGAAAACCTCCTTGTAATTCTCGAATTAATCCATCCCGAAGAAAAAGCCTTGTTATTAATGAAATACATGGATGATCTGTCTATGAAACAAATAAGTACAGCATTAAGAATAAGTGAAGATGCAGCCAAAATGCGTTTAAAAAGGGCCAGGACGAGAGTAATTTATTTATATACAGAAAAATTTCTTAATGATTAGAACTTGTTACTTATGGCCTTTTTATCGTCAATATAGAAAATGCAGTGAACTATGAAGGATTTTTTGAAAAAAGTAACTAAAGGAATTGGTATATCTCCCTCAAAGATTTGTTTACATGCCTTTAATCAAAATTTTAAGGATGCAATAAACGTAGATTGGTATAGTAAAGGCAACTATTATGAAGCTGTTTTTTATAAAGAAAACCTCGAACACATTGCTATTTTTAGTTTAAGCGGAATTTTAATCGAATATAAGCTTTATCTTCCGGAAGGATACCTGCCTTTACCAATAAAGAATATGGCTGAAACCATAGGTGAGATTATGAATGCTGTTATGAGAAACAAAGGCAATATGGTTGAATATGAGATAATTGTCAGGGATAGCAAACTAACCCGACATTTAATTACTCTATCTGATATTGGCAGCTTGATAGAAGAAAAAATACTGTAAAAAAAGAAGCATTTGATAACATTACTACTCATTTCGAAATAGGAACCAAACTTCTATAGGGTAAGATAAGATATTTGATGAAACAGGATATAATAAGATCAACAGTTCTTATTTAGAAACATAGTAATCTACCGATTATGCTACCCTGTGAGCAAATTAAGACAAGCATGTTTAGTAAAAGATTATTAGAAGAAAATTAATTGCTCAAACACTTTTTTCGCCAAACACCTTGCCCCACACAGCACCTACCGACGAATGATACTTAACGATAACAATATTTGTATCAAGTTCTTTTGCCAAGGTCTCGGGTAACGTTCCAAAAAGAACATGATGATACATGCTTTTTTTCGTGGCACCAATGAACACGGTATCATAGTCCGAAGACGCCTCTTTTATGGCGGCTTCAATTCTTGGGTGGTAGATAAGTTTGGTTTTGACATTTAATCCGCATTTTTCTTTGATGCGGTTCTTTGAATTGTCGAGTTGTGCTTTTACTTCCAATTCTTCTTCTTCGGAAAGATTTGCCTTAGTAACTACCCGAAGTACCGTAAGTGAACCTTTCATTGTTTTGGCTAAACCTCCTGCGTAGATCTCAGCAGCCTGGGCATGAGGACCTCCTCCTGCAGGCAAAAGGATGTTTTTGATTTTTTTAGTCGGATGGGGACGAAACAACATGATATCCCTTTTTGTTTTATTAGCCACCGAATCAATAATGCTTCCAATTACATTTTCCGATCTTCTGACCTTACCTTCCCAGGTCATAAGAACCAGGTTTGCGTTGGATATTCTTGTGGATTCAAGGATTGTTTTTACGGTATTATGACCAACTCGAAGGCTGGTACCAATTGATGTGCCATATTTCTCACCCTCTGACTGAATCCGTGCTAACAGTTTCTTTTCTTTCTTAAAGTCTTTGGAATCAAATTTTAATGGCTTTGATTTGGGAAGCTCTACAACTACCAATGCAGTAATGCTGGCATCTTGCCCCTTGGCGAGATTAACGGCGAAATTAATTACTTCAGGCATCATATAATCATCAGCCATTGGCATCATTAACTTTTTACTTTTTTGTAATTCATCAGCTGCATACGTCTCGAGTACTAGTTTAGAGGGAGCCCCTTCAAGACCTTCTTCATCTGGTAAAGTGCCCTTCCAATATAGGAATCCGACAGCACAAAATACAAGGGCAAATAATGCCAATGAGAGTGGTATAGGATGATTCATTACCTGGATAAGCAAATATAGATTCGCAATAATGCCAACAATGGGTGTGACAGGATAGAGGGGAACTTTGAATGGTCTGGGAAGGTTTGGAAATCTTCTACGATGCACGATGAGTGCAATATTTACCATAATAAGCGCAAACAAGAGAACGGTATCCGCAAAATGTGCTAACTCCTCTAAAGGCAGAAATATAGTAAAAAGCATGATGAGTACCCCAATAGTAATTACCGAAACCCAGGGAGTTGCAAACTTCTTGTGGATTTTACCTAATGATTTCGGAAGATGCCCTAGTTCGCTCATGGCCAGAGCCACACGTGACCCGGCCATAACGGAAGCATTGGATGCAGAAATCATTGAAAAAATACCACCAGCTACGATAACCAGCCCTCCAATGCCACCTAAAAATTTCTTTGCTGCAATACCCATCGAAGCTTCATCATATGCTGTCAAATCAGAAGCAATAAGGACAAAAATTACACAAACATATAGCACTGAGACAATCCCCACAGCCCAGAAGATTGCTTTTGGTATATTTTTTATTGGGTTCTTTACTTCACCCGCAGTAGCAGCAATAGCCGAAAAACCAAAAAAAGTAATGAATACCAGAGTAGAGGTTTGTACAATTTGTCCTAGATCGCTGCTAAACTTGTCAATCAAATCCTCAATCAATATAAATCGCAGGCCACCAGCCACAAACCAAAGAAGCAGAACCACCTTGGTAATGGTCACAACGACCTGAAATACGCCACTTTCTTTGGTTCCTTTTATATTCATTAAAGTTAATGCTATTATGAATACCACTCCTGCAAGTTTTTCGAACGGGGCGTGCCAGATAAATTCCTGAAAATAGGTAGAAAGACTTGACAGGTAAAATGAGCAACTACTAACATATCCCAAAAATAGAGCTACTCCAACTATATAAGCCAATGGAGCGACAAATGTTTTTCGGGCATAGAGATACCCTTCTCCGGATTTTGGATATATCGAAACAAATTCACAATATGCTAGTGCCGTGAAGAGTGAAACGATTGCAGCCAAAATAAACGAAATAATGGCACTTGAGCCCACATTTCTGATCGCCAATCCTGAAAGTGTAAAAATACCTGCTGCTATCATGGTTCCAACTCCAATTGACAATGCAGTCATAAATCCCATGCTGCGATGAAGTTCACCAGGTTCGGTAGTAAGTTTCCTCATATTAAATCGTTTTTTTCATGGTCATAATAGATTCCGGTCAAAGTTCTATTGTTTTATTGGTAATTAAAACCCGGATAAAAGTAATAATTTTTGAATTCAAATACCATTTTGAGTGGCTTACTTAAAAATACCAATACGATGTGACACATTTACACACTGCTAATGGTTTCCTAATTAGTCATATTAACTTAGCACACTAAACCTAAAAATGGTGACTCGTAATCCATTATCTGAAATAATTGAAAATCCTAAAGTAATTGGATCTGTAGTGCTTGGGATATTTGTAGTTGATTCGCTTATAGTTATTGCAGATTATTATTCTGATTTTACATGAAACTTTTAAAATTATTTTATTAATTTTGAGGTATATGTAATAACCCAATTTTAATTACATGGTAAAATTTATAACTTGTGGTTATCATACCCTATTACAGGAGGTAATAGCAATTACACTCAATTTAATAGGTAGTTGGGCTTTATAATAGGTTCCATTCAAAAATATTTATCTAAAGATTAGGAAGTATCATAAAAGTACGTATATTTGTACTTAATAATGAACTTATAAAGACAAGAACAATGATTGCAGCAAATTTTTCAGAATTCAGAACTGGACTAAAAAAATATTTAGACAGTGTTGAAGACGACAATGAAACCTTGATTATAAAGAGGAAAAGCGGTAAGGGCACAGTTCTTATTTCACTTGATGAATATAATTCCATAATGGAGACTTTGCATCTATTAAGCTCAAGGAAAAATGCGACTCGACTTTTTGAATCGATTCAACAAATGAAATCAGGAAAAACTATTTCACCAATATTAGACTAATTAGGAATGGTTATTACTTTTACTGAAAATGCTTGGGAAGATTACCTTTATTGGCAAAAGGTTGACAAAAAGATCATTAGAAAAATTAATGGATTAATAAAAGAAATACAACAGACTCCATTTGAAGGAACAGGGAAACCAGAACCATTAAAATATGATCTAGCAGGATATTGGTCTCGTAGAATTGACAAAGAACACAGACTTGTTTATCAGGCTGTAGGAAAAAAATTATTCATTTATGCTTGCAGATTTCATTACGATTAAGAATTAAAAATTACAAAGCCCAA
>CALDOI010000209.1 GCA_937912115.1 uncultured Bacteroidota bacterium
AGTTCATTTGCTAAATTTGGATCGGCGTTATTTTCAACAATTGCATTCCATAACGATGACTCAATAACACCAGTTGTATTACCATCAGAAACAACTATATCTTTTTCGCCACGGAGTGCAACAACAGAATCCTTAAAGCTATAAATAACATAACTAGAAGCGGATAACTCATATGCGAAATATAAAGCATTGTTTAACGAATCATCTGTGCAAATAACAGAGTACTTATTCCCGGCTATAATCTTTCTTACATCAAATACTTCCTTAGTTTTACGTGCGATATGATCAATCTGGTTATAATTAATTCCATATCTCAAAAGAATATCAGATAAAAATTCATTTTTCTTAACTTTGGCTTCAATAACCATTAATGTGTCAACATTAATACCATATGCTATTGTTGGGATACTAACTTCTTCAATAATAATGTGCTTTTCATTTAATACGGGTGTATTTGTACAACCTGAGAAAATAATTGTAAAAAGTACAATAACAATTAAATATGTTTGATGTAAATCCATTTTGTAACACTTCGAAACTGTGAAACACCACATTATAGCTTTAGTAAAACTATTAGATTCCTGTCCGTATGGCAGGCAAGCTTCACTGCGGTCGGAATGACAAAACTCAGATAGTTTTGTATACGTACCATTATATTGATTATGACAAACCATTATAGCTATTAACGTTATTTAATTATAAAACTTATAGGTTAATTTAAGGATATAAGACTAATTCTTTTTAGTAATAATTTTTCCAGAACGCCCTATTAAAACAGTACCCATTATAATTAAAGGTATGCTAAGAATTTGTCCCATATTAAGTAACATAGTATTTTCGAAATCAACCTGTGGTAGTTTAATAAACTCAATTAAAAATCTTATCGACCACATTATAACTAAAAGATAACCAAAAAGGGCTCCCTCTGCAGGTGCTCCATTATGTTTCCAATAATACCTGTAAAGAAAAACAAACAGCCCAAGGTAGGCAAGTGCTTCGTATATTTGTGTGGGATGATTTGCTATTGTATACCCTTCTCCAAAATTTTGTACAAATATAAACCCCCAAGGCAGTGTTGTAGCATCACCAAATATCTCCGAATTCATTAGGTTTCCCATACGTATTAAAAAACCTGCCAAAGCAACTACAATTGCTATTCTATCCATAACCCACAAAAAATGCTTATGGTATCGCTTCGCGAAGAAATATATTCCAATAAGTATACCAATTGCTGCACCGTGACTGGCTAAGCCACCTTCCCAAATTTTAAGTATGTCGAGAGGATGCGATAAATAATACCCGGGTTCATAAAAAAGACAATGACCTAAACGAGCACCAACAATTGTAAAAATTATCATGTAAGTTGCAAGATCATCAAGTACCTTTATTGGGACTCCTTCTTTTTTAAATATTTTTTGGAGTATTAAATAACCAAAAATAAATCCAAGTGCGAATAATAATCCATACCATCTTACAGAAAAACCACCAACAAGAAACCATGTATCGGGCAATATAAATATCTCAGGTCGAATATTCCAAACAATATAGGATAACTGCATGTTTATTAACTTTTATACAAAAATAAGGGTTTGGTTTTTATCAGATCAGTTTGTCTAGATAAACTCCCTTTTCAACTGTTTAACCCATTTTAAAATACGTTCATCAGTTAAATCTTCCTGATTATGATCATCGAGTACAAGACCTATAAAAGTTCCGTCTTTATCAGCCAGCGAAAAATAATAATCGTAACCTTCCACAGGCCACAATCCCACAACACATGATTTATCAGGTAGTCTGCAGTAAAGTGTTCCAAGCCCATCAACAAAACTCTCGGGATACTCATTTTGATCACCCAGTCCGAATAAAGCAACTTTTCGGTTGCTAAAATCTAATCCGGATAAACTATCAATTGTCATTTCCCAATCGTCTTGCATCTCTCCTATTCCCCAGGCCGATGTTCCAAAAATTAGGTTTTTATATTTCTTCATGTCCTCAATAGAGGCATTTTTTAAATCATAAATGTCGACATTTGAAGTGCCAAATGCATTTTTAATTTTTTTTGCTGACTTTTCAGTCATGCCATATGTTGAACCATAAAAGATGCCAATCCTCTCCATAATTCTAATTTTAAATCAATTTTTAAAGAACAATTTCTACAACAAAATATAATATAGAAACAATATAAATAACCGTGCAAAAGTACTTTGTTTTTCCAATAATCCAATATTACCAGATTTACAAACAAAAAAAAGCCCTCTGACTTTCATCAGAAGGCTCAAACCAAATTAATTAATGAAAAAGCTATCTTTTGTCCCCTTCGGACTTTGTTTCTTTATCTGACTTTTTATCTTTACATGAATCATCTTTTAGCATCTTACTGCTGCAACAACTTTTCTTAGCTGTTTTACATGATTTATCGCCAACATCTTTGCACTCTTTTGTTTTAGTAGTTGCCTTTTTTTTGTTTTTGTCCTTATCGTCATCATCATCAACAACAGTGATATTAGTTGTTGTAGAAACTACTTGCGCAAAACTTGTTGCTGCGATGCTTGTAAAAAATATCAAGCCAAATGTTAATGCTAATACTTTAAATTTCATAATTCTTTTTTTTAGATAAATTTTCATTGACAAAACTAAGCGTAACTGCGGCATCGCCGTGTTAATACCATGTTAATATCTGTTAACAATATGTTAATTATTTTATAATTCGCTTTTTCAAGCTACTTTTGATGTGCAAAGTAACGAATAAATGAATAAAAAGACAATCCTAATAATAATATTTATTACATCCACCGCATTAGCTGGTATGTTGCTAACGCAGATTTATTGGGTTGGAACTGCTTTTAAATTTAAAGAAGAGCAATTCGACAATAGCGTACGCATAGCCCTTAAGAGTGTGATTAATCAATTTCTACAAAACAAAACCGATACTGTTTTTCAGAAGAGACTTATAGCAATATCCTGTCGCAAACAAAAACTTAGCATTGATGATTATATTGATAATCTGATTCTTGACTCGATAGTGAGAAATGAGCTTAAGTGCATGGAAATTAACACAGTATATCGATATGGGGTTTACAGTAAATACAATAATCGTTTCGTATTGGGAGATTATAAAGACGTTGAACGAGAATTATTAGATACACAATATCAATTTTCGTTGGCAAGTATCTACAAACCTGGCGATTATTATTTAAGTATAATTTTTACAAATAAAACACATATACTACTACATAGAATGGAGCTATGGGTGTTTTTATCCATTTTGTTTTTATTAATTCTAATTATCAGCTTCATATTCGTTATTTTTACGATTCTTCAACAGAAAAAAGTGTCGGAAATTAAAACAGACTTCATCAATAATATGACCCACGAGTTTAAAACTCCAATTGCAACTTCATCACTTGCTGCCGAAATGATTCAAAAGGAAGAGGTTATGGCAAATCGTAATAAGTTGATGAAATATTCATCTATTATACTGGATGAAAATAATCGTTTACAAGCTCAGGTTGAGCAGGTGTTACAGGTTGCAATACTTGAAAGTGGAAAGCACCAGTATAAAATTAAAAGATTAAATACCAATGAAATAATAAAAGATGTAGTAAACAGTTTTGAACTTCGCATTAAGGAGGAGAATATTAAACTTGAACTAAAATTGGATGCTACAAACCCATTTTTTATGGGAGATAAAGCTCACATTCTAAATATATACTATAACTTAATTGATAATGCTATAAAATACAGCCCTAACGATCCAAATATATTTTTATATACTTACAATGTTGGCGGCAATGTTGTTATTTCTTTTAAGGATAATGGAATTGGTATAAGTAAGGAATACCAAAACAATATCTTTAAAAATCTTTTTCGTGTTCCTACCGGAAACATTCATGAAGTACGCGGATTTGGATTGGGATTATATTATGTTAAAACAATTGTTGATCAATTTGGAGGCAGAATTGAACTTGTTAGCGAATTAGGTGAGGGGTCTAATTTTAAATTATTCTTTCCCACAAACCAAACAAAGAACTAGAAATATGAAAGAGGAAAAAAGTGGAATTAGCATTCTATTTGTTGAGGACGATCCTAATCTGAGTATGATATTAAAGGATTATCTTGAAATGATTGGCTACAATGTTGATCATGCTGAAGATGGTGAAGTTGGTGTTCAGCTTTTTTCTGAGCACTCTTATAACCTGGTTATATTGGATATTATGATGCCAAAAAAGGATGGATTTACAGCAGCTAAAGAAATTCGTGAAATGAACCAATTAACTCCAATTATCTTTTTAACAGCAAAAAGCCTGAAAGAGGATCGGATAAAAGGATTTGAGCATGGATGCGATGATTATATAACGAAACCATTTAGTACAGAAGAATTAAGCTTACGCATTAAAGCTATTCTAAAACGATGTACCACAAATTATCAATTTGCCACCGAGCCTGTTAATGAGACATATACATTGGGTAAATTTATTTTTGACAGCTCAAATCTATTACTAAAATTTGAAGGAGCGGAACGAGTGCTAACCAGAAAAGAATCAGGTTTGCTTAAGCTTCTGTGCATAAATAAAAACAACCTGTTGCCACGTGAAATTGCAATGGAAGCCATTTGGGGAGAAAATGATTACTTTATAGGAAGAAGTATGGATGTTTTTATTGCAAAACTTCGCAAATATTTAAAACCTGATCCCAGCGTACAAATTAGTAATGTACACGGTATTGGTTTCAAGCTTCAAGTTAAGGATTTGCAGTAACGCAAATAAAGCACAAACTACTGATTTTCAACCCAAAAATCTGGAGGTGTTAGCGAGCCTCCATCCAAACGGCAATCGAAACAAGAGTTTGTAGGGCCCATTGCCCATCCGGTAAACATTATGTCAACAATATAAATTGGCCATGAGCTTGGTGGCTCGAACCTGATAAACCTCAAATCATAATCTGGAGTACATTCTTCATAATAAAATGGGATTTTTGGTCTGTCAACATAAATTCTCTTTTTTGTTGAACCTGCTACAATGAAATAACCAAGTACCGGTTCGTCAGGATTATTAACATTCTCAACATTACCTTTAATCTGCATTGGTTGCTTTGAATATAAATTGCCCTGATCGATATTTTGTTGTTCAATTGCAGTGAAAAAATCATACGTGCTTTTTGATATTGATAACTGATTCACCAACAAGCTATAGCGCATACTCAGGCTTCTGTTATTAGTTGATGCAAAATTCAATGGAAATTGTTCCACAATGGGTTTATCAAAATATTGTGTTGAAAAAATAAAAATGTCATCCAATCTCGATGTAAAATAACAAGTACGCAAGGAATCTGGATTTGGATACGGAATATATTCACCTTCATAGGTATAATGTATTCTAAATGATGCTTGATATTTAAAGCAACTACTTAATTTCCACATATAATAACATGTATCGTAATGATCATTATGATTATCTAAATAAAACTGTATACCATAATCATAACGGTTTCCAACGGTAGTTTCATGAGATTCCTCTAAACCATAAAGGGAATCAATAGGAGAAGATTCCAGTAGTCTGCTAACCTCAGATCTGTAAATACTTCCGTTTGGTAGTTTAATGTTCAACTGATAAGAATTTCCTGAAATACCTCTAAATGAACTATCCAAAACAGTATAAATACCGGGTTCGGTTTCTGAATAAAAGATATCACCCTGAATTTCAGTTGCCAGGTATACCGCTCCACCAGAAACAGGTATTAGGTCTGCATTATTTATTGAACTTGAATATGATAATTTTACAACCGAGGGGTCATTACCATTTGTAAGCAGCCCGTCAACAACAAGAGCATTTTCATATTTATCAACCTTAGGCCAAAACTTATCTACACACGAACTAGATACAAGAAATAAGAATAATATTGATATTATGGTTGTGGTTTTCATATTATGCTAATTATTATTCCTGCTTACATGAAATATGCCATGATAGAAAATAGTCGAGTCTTTGGTTTGGGATTTTTGATCCACTGCCATTTTATGGTTTATTTGTTTACTGCGAAATTAAGGAAAATAGGTAAGGTGATTCAACATTTTTATACATAAGTATTAATCCTCCCAGAAGTCGGGTGGCTCTAAACTCCCACCTTCCAGACGACAATCGAAACAAGATTCAAGCGAACCCATTCCTATTGCACCAGTATTAGGATCCTGAGTAAGATATATTGGCCAAGTGCTAGGAGGTTCATATTTAATCCACCTCATTGAAGTATAATCAGGTTCACATATGGGGTAATTGAAAGGTAGTGCTGGACGATCCAAATATATGCGTTTGTTTGTTGCACCAGCCACGGTAAAGTATCCCAAGACAACCTCTTCAGAATCATTTATATTTTTAACATTTCCCTTAATTTGAAAAGGCTGTTGAGCATATAAGTTACTGAGATTAGTGTTTTGCTGACGTAGTATATCCCAAAAATAATATGCAGCATCTGATATTGTAAGCTGGCTTACCAACAAACTATAACGAATACTTAACTCCTTCCCATCTGTTGATACATATACCAATGGAAATTTATTAATTATTGGTTTTTGGAGATATTTGGTTGTGAAAGTAACTATTTCACGAATTTGAGAAGTACGCCAACAAGTTCTAAAGGTATCCGGCACCGGATATGGATAAAAATCTCCTTCCCATGTATAATCAATATCAAAGGATGATTGGTACTCATATGTATTACTTAATCTCCACAAATAATAGTTTGTGTCTGCTTCATTAGCATGATTATTAAGGTAAAACTGAATTCCGTTCTGAGGTAAATACCTATTTGGTATTTCACGTGTTTCTTTAATCCAAAATAAAGAATCGATGGGTGCAGGCTCAAGCAAAGTACATATTTCAGACATATAACTACTACCTCCTTGTAATTCTACAAAGAGTTGGTATGAAGCACCTTCAACACCTTTAAACGACTTATCTGCTGGAATATAGACTCCGGGCTCTGATTCAATAAATGAAAATTCAACTTGATTGTCATCAGTAATATAAACATTTCCATTGGATAATGGGCTTAATTGACCTTGATTAACTGAACTTGAATAAGATAAGCTAACTTTTGTCTGTTCTTTAATATTGGTCAATAATCCATCTACAACTAATACATTATTATATTCATCTACCTTTGGCCAATACTTCTCAACGCATGAATTTGTAATAAATAAAACACTAACAACAATTATTATATTTTGGATCTTCATATTTATCAATATTTGACCTGTGCCCTTTTAAACCAGAATATAGACTCATTATTATTAAAAATATTGATACTGTATTCTTCAACATCCTAACAACAAACTAATATTACTTTACAATTAGTTTTTTATTGACAAGCATTTTATTGTTATTCAGGCTTACAATTATAAGATCATAATCACCAATACTGGATGGAGCTACAAGTGGAATCTTTGCTTTTGTGCTCTTGGCTACAAATGTTTTCCAGTAGATTGTACTCGCAAAATCAGGTTTACCATAATTACTAACTTCCATTGAAAATGGAATAAATTCAACATTATTTTCCAAACCACGATATTCTACAAATACACCATTATCCGAAAGTGGTAGTCCCGCAAAATTACCCGTATTTGTTGTTACGGATATAATACCATTAAACTGCTCATTACCGTACATATACTTATGTGGAGCAATCTCAATAAGTTCAATTTCGGTAGGTTGAAGTTCCATTAATTCATCAATATTATAATAAGGCACCTGATCAACAAATAATAATGGATTATCGTATTTAATAAATAATTGATCATCCAATACTATAAGGCTGTAGTGCCCATCTTTTTTTCTTGCCCTTACAGATGGTACAATTTCATTTATTACTTCCGGTACAGATGATAACTGAACATAGTCGGTAAGCAGTATACTTTGTAAATTATCTCCAAAAATCAACCTGCTTTTTTTATTATTTTCTTGGACTTGAAGTCTTTCAACACCATATAATATATTGATTTGGTGATTTATATACATCTGAGTTATTAGCTCTTTTTGCGAAGTGTCAGGTAGAAAAGGAGTTGAGACCCAAATAGGTAGCTCCTTGCAGAACCCATTGTCAATAAGTATTTCAACATCGCCTGTACCGTTAATTAAATCAGTTCCAAGATAGATATCGTAAAGCCCTGTTATATCATTTAGGGGAATAACAAATCTGCCATTATTTAAGGTACGGGCAGTATGAAATTGTGGCTTATTACCCAGAAAAGAGCAAAAAACTAATTCATTCGAAATTGACTCACCACTTGTTGAGTTTATTACCTGACCCTGTAAGGTTAATCCAACTAATTCAGGAACCACAAAATCTTTATTGACTTTAGAGTTCTTCATTCTATTGAAAATGTTGTTTCCGTTAAGAGCTAATACTATTTCTAGCTGTTGAATAATATTTTCATCCAGATAATATAAATCAAAATAACTTTCAAAATATTGTGGATTGTTTAACAGATAATCAGGTAGTAAATTTGGAGATTGAGATATTGTGACACTTAGAGCAACTGAAACACCGATTGGGTAATCACTATTATCTATATCTGATAGGTCAATACTAAAATCACTTCCGGGTTCTATTGTATTTATAGCTGAATTTGTATATTTACTTACTTGATTTGATTCTATAAAATGTATTGAACTATTAATGATATTTTCTTCACTATCAAGTATAGCAAGTAAAAACAAATCTGTATCAAATATTGATATTGGAATATTTACACTTGCAGTATCTCCTATCATATTTGCTTTGCTTCGAAATAACTCATTTCCAGATACACTTAACAATGTAAAGTATAATTCCTGATCAATGTTATTGTTACCCAAGAAGGTAAAAACAATTTCATCTGCTATTCGTTCTTTTACTAGCTTTCCAATATGTATATCAGGAGAAATAATACTGCTGCTAATGGTATCGCCTGAATTCAGTTTTATAAGCAATTGTAGTTCGTCATTTGGTTGTATTGCATAGTCAACACTACCTATTCCATTTTTGAAATAGTCAACATTATAATTTGATATTGCACCATTAACAATCAACTCCACACTGTCAACTTCTTTAATAATTGGCCCTATCAATCTGAAAGCCGTATTACCATTTGGCATTACATTAATTGAAATTTGCTCGTTTTCATCAGGTATTGCAATTGCTGGTAAGGGATGAGTTGGGTTTACTATTGATAGTATTTCAGTTGCCATTTGATAAACCGGAAAATTCTCCTGATACCTAGTATATGCCCGGAGTATGTAATAACCGGTAGCGGATTGCTCAGGTATTAATATTTTTCCTTCGGCCAATCCATTACTAATACTAACTTTTTGTTTAGCAACAACTTTTAATTCATTATCAAATAATTCAACATAGAGTACTTTACTTAAATCAATAGGATTATCCTCTGCCAATGAATAAGATGCAGAATACCAAATTGGCTCACCCGACACATAGAATATCCTATCGGTAATAAGTTGAACTTGTTCTACATTTTTGAATTTCGTTATTTGCGATAATAAATTAATCGGCATTATCGAAAGAAAAGCAAAAACTAACAGTAGATATTTATAGTTTGATGACATAGTTAAGTTATTAATTTTCCCAAAAATCTGGTGGACTTAATGAGCCCCCCTCAAGTTGGCAATCAAAGCATTCATATAAAGTTGCCATACCAAGTGCTCCGCTATTTGACATTGTAAGATATATTGGCCAATACTCTGGTGGTTCAAACTGAATCCATCCCATCGAACCATAATCAGGTTCACAAATCATATAGTAAAATGGTAAAGCAGGACGATCAACATAAATCCTCTTTTTTGTTACACCAGCTACTGTAAAGTACCCAAGCACTGTTTCTTCTATATTCTCAATATTTTTAATATTGCCCCTTAACTGAAAAGGTTGTCTTGAGTGCAAGTTCTCCATATCAACATTTTGCTGACGCATGGCATCCCAAAAATCAAACGCCTCTTTTGATATTGATAATTGACTTACTAACAAACTATAACGAATACTCAACTCTTTTGTGTCGGTTGAACAAAAGTTTAAAGGAAACCTTTTTATAATTGGGCTGGCAAGATTTTTTGTAGTAAAAGTAAATATTTCCTGAACCTGAGAATCATGCCAGCATGTCCTCATTGAGTCGGGTACCGGGAAAGGTTTAAACTCTCCTTCCCATGTATAATCGATATCAAAAGAAGACTGATATTTATATGTTTGTCTTAACCTCCACAAATAGTAGCAAGTGTTTGAATTATCACTGTGATTATCCAGATAAAATTGAACTATTTGTTGTGGCAAATATCGGTTAGGAATCTCACGAGTTTCCTGAACACCATAAACCGAATCAATTGGTGAAGGAGCATTTAACATACTGATTTCAGATTCATATTTATTACCATTTGGTAACTCAATAAAAAGTTGATATGAATTTCCTATCTGCCCTTGAAATGATTGGTCTTCCGAGAGATATACACCTGGTTCAGTTTCAGCAAAAGTGAGAGTTAATTGGTTATTATCAACTACATATACGATACCGTCCGATATGGGAATAAATACGCCTTCGTTAATTGAACTGGAGTATGATAAATTTACCGTAGCAGGGTCAGTTGAATTTGAAAGAAATCCATCAACAACTAACACATGATTATATCTGTCAACCTGTGGCCAGTACTTCTCTACACAAGATGTAATTGACAAGAACAACAATATCGATATTACGGCTCTAATCGTCATAATTACCAAGTTTAAAGTCGTAAGTAATGGAAAAAATTTGTGTGCCAAAAATTGACATCTTATATCCATTAACTACACCATTTTCTGATTTGAAATATACAGAATAGGCATTTTTTCTGCCGGTTAGATTATAAACTGAGAAGATAAATACACCATGAGCCAACTTCTTCGAAACTAAGTTTCCTTCAAGTTTAACAGCCAGGTCTATTCTAAAATAATCAGGTATTCGATATTCGTTGCGTTTACTATAATGAAGAACTTTTTCACCATCCAGATAATAAATAGCTGCCGGATAAGTTATAGGCCTGCCTCTAGAGTATATAATATTACCCGAAAATATTAATCGACGTGACGCTTTAAAGTTAGCTACCAAATTAAATGTATGTGGATGATCGAAATTTGATGGATAGCGTTGTCCGAAATTAATGTTCTCCCCGGTTACATTGTTGTTAACAATAACTGATGAATGTGCATAGCTATAATTAACCCAACCATTTAATCTTCCAAAGGGCTTTTTAACCATAAACTCAAGTCCATATGCATCAAGATCCCCCTGAAGCACATCCCACTCAACAACTTTACTAGTCACCAAATCGGCTCCATCCTTATATTCAACCAAATTATATGCTTTCTTATAATATCCTTCGACAGAGCCTTCGAAATTTTTACCAAAATTTACATAGTATCCCAACGAAAACTGATCGCCAACCATTGGTTTAATATGATAATCAGCCAATTTCCATTTATCTGAAGGTGACAATGCAATTGTATTCGTTAACATAAAGATATATTGATGAAGACGATTATATGCCGCCTTTATCGACATATTTGGATTTAACAAGAAATTTACAGAAAATCTATAATCCAGACCCCCATATGTTTTAATGGGTTGATTATCGCCAAAATGTAGAGTATCTGTAATTGTTGTGGGCGACATTGGTGCATTTGGTAAATAATTGTATACTGATTGAGGCCCCA
>CALDOI010000210.1 GCA_937912115.1 uncultured Bacteroidota bacterium
TAAATACTCCCTCAGGAACATTATTAGCTCTAAGTACTCCCTGAATTACATTCATGGTTGCAATTGCGGTAAGTGGAGTTTTTGAGCTGGGCTTCCATATTACTACATCTCCGGCAATGGCTGCTAACATTGAGTTCCATGCCCAAACAGCAACCGGGAAGTTAAAGGATGTAACCAATCCAACAATTCCAATTGGATGATACTGATCGTACATTCTATGACTTCTCCTTTCTGAGTGCATGGTAAAACCATTGAGTAGTCTTGACTGACCCACTGCAAAATCACATATGTCGATCATTTCCTGCACTTCGCCTAAACCTTCCTGGTATATTTTCCCCATTTCAAGGGACACTAACATGCCAAGATCTCTCTTGTGTTTTCGTAGGGCTAACCCAATTTGACGAACGATTTCACCACGTTCAGGAGCAGGAATTTCGCGCCAGATTTTAAATGCATCCTGTGCTGTTTCAACAACCTTTTCATAATCGTCTAAAGTTGCATTTTTTACCTTGGCAATTTCCTGGTTGTCGATTGGTGATGTGGAGGTTGTGATATCTCCTTTTACATTATACCAATTTGTTCCGGTTGTTACTCCACGGTTTATATCTATAATACTAAGTCGATCGAGTAATTCACTCTTATTAAAATGTATTGTTTTCATTATTTTGATTTTTATTCTGTTTTAGCGAACACCTCTAAAGTTATTTGTAGTTCTAAGTGTAACTTTAGAAAAGTTTAAAGTTTTAAAAATATATTTATTATTCCTCCATAAAGGGATACTTATAACTTTCTGGTGGAACAAAACACTCCTTAATAGTTCGTGGGCTAACCCATCTTAATAAGTTGAGTTTTGATCCTGCTTTGTCGTTTGTTCCCGATCCTCGGGCCCCACCAAATGGTTGCATATTCACAACAGCTCCCGTTGGTTTATCATTAATATAAAAATTACCGGCAGCATGATTCAATTTTCTCATTACGTGCTGAATAACATATCGGTCTTTTGAGAAAATAGATCCTGTTAAGGCATAAATTGAGGTGTTGTCAACAAGGTCGATGGTTTCTTCAAATTTATTATGATCGTATACATAAATTGTAAGTATTGGTCCGAATAACTCTTCTTCCATTGTTATGTAGTGTGGATCTTTTGTGAGAATAATAGTAGGTTCAATAAAGTATCCAACCGATTTATCATAGTTTCCACCATGTATAATTTCTACATCTTTATCCTCTTTAGCTGCATCAATAAAGCTGGCAAGCTTATCAAATGAAGCCTCATCAATCACTGCATTAACAAAGTTTGAGAAATCTTCAACGGATCCCATTTTCATGGTGTCCATATCGCATTTTATTTCTTCCTTCACATCTTCCCAAAGATTGTCGGGGATATATGCGCGTGATGCTGCCGAACATTTTTGCCCCTGATATTCAAAAGCACCACGAGTTAATGCTGTTGCAACCTGGCGGGCATTAGACGATTCATGTGCTAATACAAAATTCTTGCCCCCGGTTTCACCTACAATTCGTGGGTAGGATCTGTATTTATGTATGTTATTGCCAATTTCTTTCCAGATATTTTGAAAAACAGATGTGGATCCGGTGAAATGAATACCCGCAAAATCGCGATGCGAGAAAATTACTTTCCCGGCAACCGGACCACTCACATAAACTAAATTTATTACCCCATCGGGTAAACCAGCTTCCATGAATATTTCCATAAT
>CALDOI010000211.1 GCA_937912115.1 uncultured Bacteroidota bacterium
TCCTTTCGAAACGACTATCGTTAAAATTGAATGCAGGAAAGTGCATATTAGTTTTTGTTGTATTAGCTGTCGCTTATATTAAAAAGATTTACTCTCAATAAAAGAAACGCGAGCGTCGCTTCCAAGCTTGGAGATATTTTCAGTAAAGGATTGTAGGTTTTCCGTTTTTGGCGAGTCAACCATAAATGAAGCTTCAATTATCTGCTTGTTTTCATCATATCTCTTAAGATGATATTTGCCAAATACTTGCTTAACAATATCAGTTACCTGATTTAAATCAATCTCACCTGATTTAGCTGAAAAATTTAAATAAAGGTTCTGGCGTGTACTTCTTCCTGTAATAAAATATCTAGTCCAAAGGATTGCCAAAGCTATTACAAAAGCTTCAATTACTACCATTGTTTGATTTGCCCCTAAACCCAATCCAAGTGAAATGGCGAAAAATATATATGCAAGTTCTTCGGGCTCCTTTATCGCAGCTCTAAATCTAACAATGGATAATGCACCAACAAGGCCAAGTGAAAGGGCGAGAGATGTTTTAACAATTGAGATTATTAGCATTGTTGTGAATGCTATGAGTAAAAAAGTTCCAGCAAATTGCCTTCTGTTCGAAATAGTACGCGCAGCTTTAATATAAGTATACTCAAGTATTATAGCAAGTACTATAATAACTAATGAGTTAATAAGGAAATCTGTTAAAGATACTTGCTGTTCCTGTGTAATTAAAAACTTTTGAAATAAACCCCACCTGTCATTCATTATCTATGATGTTTTGAATTTAAAATAGTGTGCAAATTTAAAAAAAAAGAAGACCTATACACTATTTTATATTTAGGTAGCACTATGCAATAAAAAAACCGGCGAAGTATCAAACAAACACCGGCTTTATAATTCTTATCTTGTAACCTTTAGTCAAGAGGACTGGCTGTTACAAATGATTTTAATGAAAATAATACTACAAATTCAACATCGTCTTGATCAGTTTCTCCATCAATGGTCACAGTAAAGGCTTTTTTACCTAGCATTATATTACCAACTGCATCCCATTGTCCGTTGTTGTTATCTAGTATTAAAGCAGTTCCTACTGTAATAGGTTCATTTGAGAATTGCCATGTAGCTTGGAAATCCCCATTACTTATATTTATTACTGTTGATTGAAGCATTATATTTTTGCTGATACTAAGCACCTCTCCTTTAACTTCTGTAATATCAACTTCTTTTATGTTATCAATATATTGTTGGTAGTCATTATTAGTGGTTGGGTCGATGGTTTCACTAACATTGAAAATACCATCGATACTAACTTTACCTCCCGATGGAGCAACAGTAATATCAAATTCAGTTTGGTAATCTGCAGGAAAATTAACATATAAAATTTCCTCAGCTTCTTTGCAACCTGTAAAAATTACACTTGCAAATAATATTCCTAAAAATAGTTTAGTAAGGTTCTTCATTATAATAGCTTTTGTATTGTAAGTCATAGACTGCAAATATAATAAAATAGTTGCTTGAAGTAAAGGGCTTTAACATCAAAACAACAAATAGTATAAGAATGTTGTTTTTTGTTTTGACCTGGATGGGTAACTTTTTTCTAGATTTAACTCATAATTACATTTTGTAAGAGGCAAATTATTTGCAATAATGATTTAATTGAATTTTCATTCTCTTGAAGTAATTTTAATACAAACTGTGAGAGAATATAATTAGGAAATTAATCTATTAATTATATTTTTATAAATACCAGATGCACATAAAACAAGCTTTTTTGAATTCAATTACTAGATAGACGCAGGAATTTAAGTGCATTAATAACTCTGAAAATCGCATAAATTTTATTGTATTTTTGTTTGGTTCATTATTAAATCGTTAACCTTGTTTTCTGTTGGTTTAGAACTAGGAATAAATATTATCTTTGTTACATAAAATCAAATTATAAACATTAAAAAATATTTTTATGAAAAAATCATTACTCTTTTTAATTGCTCTCATTTTTGGAGCAGGATTATTTGCTCAGGAATGCTCAGATCTTTTCTTTTCTGAATACCTTGAAGGTTCAGGAAATAATAAAGCTTTGGAGATTTACAATCCAACCGATGGTGAAATCGATCTAAGTTTGTATACCATAAATAGATATTCAAATGGCGATCCTGATCCAACAAATACAATGAATTTGTCAGGAATGATTCAGGCCAAAGGTGTTGTTGTTGTAACCAACGGGCAGGTTGATTCTGTGTGGGTTGGTAGTTATTGGTCTATTCCTGTAGACCCAGCATTATACGACAAAGGTGATTTACATGGTACTGGTGATTATCCAACACCTATGTATTTTAACGGCAACGATGCTATGACTCTTGAAAAAATAACTGGAGAGATTGTAGACCTTTTTGGTAAAACTGGTTTCGACCCAGGTAGTAATGGATGGAACGACATTCCACCAACATATCTTGCAGGTGACGAGTTTTGGACTTCTTGGACAAAAGATCATACTCTCATTAGAAAACATACAGTTAAAGAGGGTGTTATGGCTAATCCTGCAACTTTTATGGTTAATATAGAATGGGATTCAATTGCAAAAAATTATTTTGATAGTCTGGGATACCATCATTGCGATTGTGGAACTTTAGGAATAGATTTTAACAAATTGCAACACTCTGTTGTTATGTATCCTAATCCATCAACTAACAATACAGTTACATTATCTGCTTCTGCAAAAATAGAATTTGTTTCCGTTGTTAACGAAATTGGTCAAGTAGTGTATTCTGAGGATTTTGCATCTCCTAAGAAATCTGTTGTAGTGAAAGGCAACTTTTTCACAAGTGGAATTTATATTGTTACAGCAAGGTTTGCTGACAGCTCTATTTACGTTGATAAGTTGATCGTTAGATAATCTCAAAATTAGTGTATTATGATATTGCGTTTTAAGACAATAGTTATTGTCCTACTTAGTTTTTGTTCCCTAGTATTTTACGGTCAGGGCTCCGTTGAAGGTGTTATAACAGATTCATTTACAGGTGAAACATTGATAGGGGTTAATATTGTTTATGGATCAGGACAAGGTGTTGTAAGTGATATTGATGGACATTATGTCATCAATTTAGAAAACAATACTTATACTCTTTCTATTTCATACATTGGCTATCTGCCACAATCCAAGGTTGTAACAATTAATAATAACAATGTAGTCTTGAACATTGAATTAAAGACTATTACTCTTGACGAGGTTGAAGTGGTAGGTGATTTGGCTCGCTCTAGAGAAACTCCCGTAGCATTTAGTACGATTAGCCCCGTACAAATACAAGAGGAACTGGCTTCACAAGAAATACCAATGATACTTAATTCAACACCCGGGGTTTATGCTACTCAGCAGGGTGGTGGTGATGGCGATGCACGAATAAATATTAGAGGATTTAGTCAAAGCAATGTAGCTGTTATGATTGATGGTTTGCCTGTAAATGATATGGAAAATGGTTGGGTTTATTGGTCCAATTGGTTTGGTCTTGACGCAGTTACTCAAACAATTCAGGTGCAACGAGGTTTAGGTGCTTCAAAACTTGCGCTTCCATCAGTTGGTGGTACTATGAATATTATCACAGCAGGAATTTCTCAAAAACGAAAGATAAATATAAAACAGGAAGTAGGTGATCATGGCTATCTGCGCACATCAGTTGGTTATACAAGTGGACAGCTAGAAGGAGGCTGGGGAGTTACAGCTGCCGGGTCTTATAAAAGAGGAAATGGATGGGTTGATCGTACCTTTACAGAGGGATGGTTTTACTACTTGAAAGTAGATAAAAAGTTAGGCAAACATTTATTGAGCTTTACGACTATGGGTGCTCCCCAGAAGCATGGACAGCGTAGGTATAAAAAACCAATTGCAACTTATGATAGTGCTTATGCATCAAAATTGGGAGTGGATAAATCTCCGGAAGAATATTTCGCATCATATATTGATCCCGTAAAAATGGTTGATAAGGGTATTCAGTATAACTCCGATTGGGGTAGTTATAACACAGTGAATGGTGACAATGTTGTATTAAATGATAAAATGAATTATTATTTTAAGCCCTTATTTACCTTGCGACATTTTTGGAGCCCAAATGATAAATTTTATTTATCAAACATAATTTATCTTTCATTAGGAGATGGAGGAGGTACCTCTGTTAAAAAGTCAGTAACTACTAAATATATTACTGACGATGGTCAAATTGATATGCAAGCTTATTACGATAAAAACTTGAATTTTATTGATACTTCATATTCTGATTTACCTCAATCATATCAATTTATTAGAAGCAACAAAAACAATCATAATTGGATAGGATTATTGTCTACGTTTAACTACAGTATTAATGAAGAACTGATTTTTTCAGGAGGTATTGATTTGAGACGATATGTTGGTATTCACTACGAAGAAGTTTATGACTTGTTAGGTGGTACTTACATGTTTGATACTAGAAATGCTAATCGCGACCCATTTACTATGTTACACAAAGGTGATAATATTAACTATCACAATGATGCAAAAGTTAACTGGGGAGGAATTTTTACTCAGTTAGAATATAAAAGAGGAAATATTTCTGCATTTCTTAATTTAACAGCTGCATATACCGGTTTTCAAAAAATTGATTATTTCTTGCCTCGTGAGTTATCAGTTGGTGATACTACCTTATACATAGGTTATGGTGATACTAGTCATTATAACGGACAGGTTTATGATAATAATTCATCGGGCTTAAAATGGCAACAATCTGAATGGAAATGGATTCCGGGCTATACTATTAAAGGTGGTGCAAATTATAATATCACTGAAAGATCTAATGTATTTGTAAACCTTGGTTATATGTCGAAAGCACCTGCTTTTACAAATGTTTTTGAACAGTATGACATTAAACTATTAAAGGATATTAGAAATGAATTTATAAAAGCTTTAGAGCTAGGTTACTCATATCATAGCCGCTTATTTTCAGTAAACTCAAATGCATACTATACTGTATGGGAAAATAAACCGGGAAAACAAGTTGCTGTTCCACTAGAAGACGGTCAAATAGGGTATTTTAATATTCAAGGTATGGATGCATTGCACATGGGTATTGAAGTTGATTTTGTATTCAAAATATTAGATAACCTAAAATTTGAAGGGCTAGTATCACTTGGAGATTGGAGATGGACTTCTGCTGATTCTGTTAGATTATATGATGATAATCATCAATATCTTCAAACTGAGTATTTTAATGCAAAAGGAGTACATGTTGGTGATGCTGCTCAAACACAATTAGGGGCAGGACTCCGATATGAACCAATGAAGAGACTGTATTTTAGTAGTCGTTTAACATATTTTGATAGATATTATGCTGATTTTAATCCACTTTTTCTTAACCCTGTAACATTCCCAAGTTCATTTGATGAGGATGGAAGTCCCATTGATTCATGGAAGACACCTTCATATATGTTGGTAAATTTTTACGCGGGTTACTCCATTTATTATAAAAAATTAAAATTTGATTTAAGAGGTAGTGTATTAAATGCCTTTAACGAATTATATATTTCAGATGCTATGAACAATGATACTTATTCGGCAAAAATATTGGAGGGTGATGCAATGTCTGCCGGAGTATTTATGGGTATAGGAAGAAGGTTTAACCTCTCATTGTCAATAACATTACCATAGTCATTGATTTTGAATATATGAATTGAGTTGACATTGAGATGCAACTATATCATACTTGAATTAATCTCTTTTATATAGTGATGAAAAATATTAATAAAAACGTCAGTGCAAGCTGCCAACACACTAAGTAAATGAAAAAAATATTTATAATGCTATTGGGTGTGTTATATACATCT
>CALDOI010000212.1 GCA_937912115.1 uncultured Bacteroidota bacterium
TCCTATATGTAATTTTTCATTCCCGATCTCAATCGATACAATCCCATCTGCACTTGCATATGAATGTATGTGTGCCGACCCATGATATTCAATAGGGAATACTTTCCCATCAATAATATTAATTGGAATAAATGATTTCCTTACCGATTTTCTTCTGCTATACTCCGCCCCCATTGGTAGTTTTATTGTTGTTGGTGATTTTGAGTTATTCATTAACTTTGATAAAAGGGGCCGAACAAGTAACTCAAATTGGGTATAGGATGAAACAGGATTTCCAGGTAATCCAAATATAAATTTATTACCTTTAAAGATTCCAAAAATAGTTGGTTTACCAGGCTGTACGGCAATGGTTCGAAATGTAATGTCAACTCCTGCTTTTTCCATTATTTCAGGAACAAAATCAAAGTCGCCCATTGAAACTCCCCCTGTTAACAATACAATATCATTTTCGGTAAGGGCATTTTTAATTGTAATGAAAGTAGCGTCTTCAGAATCCTTAATTATACCTATATAATTAGGAGTTGCTCCGGCCCTTACAACTTGGGCAATTAATTGATAGCCATTACTATTTCTGATTTGTGATTTTGCCGGTACGCTATCCGGCTCAACAAGTTCATCACCTGTTGAAATAATACCCACTAGTGGTTTTATTGCAACAAGCGGCCTTGTACAACCTACCGATGCCATAACAGCTATATGTTGCGGTTTTATTTCTATTCCTTTTTGCAGAACTAGGTCACCTTGTACAATATCTTCGGCAAAGTAACATATGTTTGTATTTGTACTTTCCTTTGTAAATAAAATTTTTCCGTCTTCAGTTTCTTCTGTATGCTCAACCATTAGCACGCAATCAGCACCATCGGGGATAATAGCACCCGTCATAATTTTTGTGCACTGGTTTATGCTAACTACCTTTTCAGGGATACTTCCAGCAGGAAGAACTTCAATTATTTCAAGTTCATTTTTAATGTCTTCCCTACGGCATGCAAAACCATCCATTGCTGATTTATCGAATGGAGGCATATTGATATCAGAAAAAATATCTTCAGCCAATATTCGCCCCAAAGATGTAATAAAATCAACCCTTTCTGTTTTCATGGCTAATTTGGCAGCACTTTGAACAATCTCGTAAGCCTCTTCAAATTTTATCATAGTATAACTAGCATATTTTTGAAACTATATAATCCTTCTTCTTTATTTAAAGTGTTTGCATTTTTGTCATTCTGAGTGAAACGAAGAATCTTTATTTTTCAGATTAAGAGATTCTTCACTTCGTTCAGAATGACAATTTTACACTATTTAAACAAAATCCTTTTCGTAACTCCCATTCCTGATTTAACATCTACTACCCTCAAAAAATATAATCCGGAATTAAATTCACTCACATTAATAATTGTTGCACCATCAGCTTTCATTGTCATTAATTCTTTGCCATTTACATCAAACAAACTCACTTCAGCTTCTTTTTCGATGGCAATATTAATAAAATCGCTGGCAGGGTTTGGATAAACTTTTATTGATTGTGCAAGAGTGACTTCTTCTATTCCATCAATCATATCACCGATAATAAAAATATCATCAATTTTTGAAATGCCATTTGCCCCAACAATAGAACCATCGCTAGCAGTATCAGATTTCATTATCCATCTCAATTTAACTGATGATTGATCGTCGCAAACATCAGGAAGTGCCACATTTACAAGAATACCGGTTGTCCAGTCATTAGCTGTTTGAAAATAAGAATCTTCCAAATCTGTCCAGTCACCACTAGCTTTATACTGAACTCTGAAATCACGGGGTCCTGGGTTATTTCCACCTGAAGAGATTTTTGAAGACATACTTACATTGGTATATCCTGATGTTTCAAATTCTACTTTCCATTTTTTTTCATCTGCACCATCATTCCATTCTGTAGCCTGAGCGGCTTTTGTGGTTGAGCCATTTTTGAATTGAATTTCACTAGTTCCTCCAGCTGTTTCGATTGCCTGTGTTAAATTTGATGCAATAATTCCACCATCTGCCATAGCAGACTCTGTTGGAAATGTCCATTGCACTATAGTATCCTGCGCAACTGAATTAAATTGCAAAATCAACACTAAAGTAATGATTGCCAGTGTTGTAAAAAAGTATTTTTTTTTCATTTTTAATTAAGTTTATTGTTAATATGTTAAAATTTATATTTGATTTCTGCTGTAATAAACCTGCCTGGCGATAAATAACCTTTTCTATCTATATAATCATTATCAAAAATATTCTGTATGGTCAATAAGGCATTAAACTTCTTCGCAAACTCCTTTGATATCTGAAAATCAATTGTATTATAGGCATTAATTTTTACAGTATTCTCATCATCGTACCACTGACTACCTATGTAATTATATGTGATTGTTGAATTGAAAAAACTATTCTTCCATCCGGCACCCAATAATATTATGTGTTTAGGTACTTCGATAAGATAATTTCCTGTAATATCTTTTTCATAAGTATCAGGCCTACTAAACTTTTTTATTTTAGAGCTATTGAAAGTATAATTACCAATTAAGTGTAATCTATCAGTTAGTTGGTACTTTGTTGAAATTTCGGCACCCAGCACCCCTACATTACTTATATTCTGACGTTGATAAATTGGTTTTAGCTCTCCTGATCCGGTATCTATTGAATCACCTGTTCCAACAAAGTATTGAAAATCTCTACCATCAGAATAATAGAATGACGGTTCAATTGTAAGTTTATCCATTAGTTTAATAGTAAACCCTATTTCGTAGTTTGTAAGATATTCGGGACCGAGTTCAGGATTTGCCAATTTAAAACCTTTCCGTATTTTTCCTGATTTTGATAAATCGTCGAGCTTAGGGGGCATAAAGCCTTTCGAATAAGAAATATAAGCTGAATAATGTTTATTAAATCTGTAGGAAAAAGCAAGTTTAGGGCTAAATGAACTCCAATTATTATCATCAAAATATTCATCAGATGGATCAACAAAGCCAGTGTTGGTGGTAGGATTTTCCACCATTAATCTTCCCCTGTAATAATTGGCAAAATCCATCCTGGCTCCCGCCACAATTACCAATTTATCACCAAATAGTTTAATTTCATCCTGTATAAACAATCCGTAAAAATCAAGAATCCCTTCATAAGTCAGTATATCTGTGGAAGTTTTATAGGTATCCACAACATTGGCACTTCCTTGTTTAAGATCAAGACCATAGGTTAGAATATTATTATCGGTTAGATAGGTGGTTGCGTTAACCCACAAACCAATATCGTCCTTTTCCGACTCACGGTCGCTCAACTTGTATTTCCCACTATTAGCACTTACAGATTCCGTTTGTTTGTATTCATTTTCCAATTGATAAAATGCCAATGCATTTAGAACCGTCTTCCCAAAAACACCTTGATAATTAGCTCTTAAATAGGTAGTATTCACCGACATATAATCACCCAATTCTTCATAAACCTTTCTTCCCTGACCTCTGGAATCATCGTAATAACGTGCATCAATTTCAACTTTATGATTTTTATTAAATGAATAACCAAGCTTTGCTGCTAAATTATACTCCATCAAAAAAGCTTTAGCATCGGTTGAATCACGAATTTCTTCAGGATTTAGATAATATCCATCACCCTGACGGTAGTATGAATTCATACTCCACATAAATCCTTTGTTATTTTTCACATTTGTACCTGCTAAATTTAAATATCCACCAAATGTGTTATATGTCCCTGCAATTAATGCTGCCTCACCTTGAATTAGTTTACTTGGATTTTTTGTAATGATATTAATAACACCACCCATGGCATTATTACCATAAATTGCTGATGCTGGCCCCTTAATAACTTCAATTTTTTCAATTGAGTTAATGGGGATTAACTGCCAGTTAAGAGATCCTCCTGAAGATTTATTCAATGGAACACCATCAAGTAACACTAATACTCTGGCACTTGCATCAAGGCCTCGCATTGTAACACTGGAGTTTTGCGAAAAGATTCCCCAACTACGATTAACATAAATGTTAGCAACGTATTTTAATATCTCATCAACATTTTGAACGGGGAGTTCATTTATGGTTTTCGAATCAATTATTGTAACTCTACCTGGAATATCTTCTATGTTTCTTGAGTTTCGGTTTGCTGTTACAACCACCTGAGGAATATCAAGTGTGTCCGGGATATTCATCATCTGACCAAAGGTAACTTGATGAGCCAAGACACTTTGGAATAGAATAATTATTAATAATTTTGCTTTCACTACTCTTGAACTTTAATTGAAATATTTATCACCCCATCATCAGTTCCTGATATGGAATTAACCTTAAAAAGCCCTATTTTTCCATCTTCATTTTTAAATGCAAAAATGCTGCCTTGCTGAAGATTTTTCGCCTTTCTATTTCCTTCCCCCTGACCATATGCAGCTAACAATAAGCTATCGTTAATGGCATTATTAAAATCACCTTCTGTAATATCTGCAATTTTGAATCGAGAGGTTCTGCGAGTTGACCAATTACTAAGCCCAAACTCTCCCATGTAAACCGATTCATCAATATTTGCTCCTGGTGAAGCTATCGTATTTTCATCAGTATCGATAAAATCATAGTAATAACACATGTCTATTTTATCCTGATTATTGAACGCTTCGGCCATTGTAAAAGTAAGTCCCTCAGAAAATGAAAAGAAGCTGGTTGTATTATTACTTTGTGCACCGAGTTCAACCGATTGGAAATAATCGATACTACCATATGTAGATGATGTATCCATCAAAACCACAAAGCTTAGCTCTGCGGAACTACCATCTTTATCCCGAATAATAAAAATCCACTTTTCACTTACTTTAATTCCCTTTGTCAGATATTTTTCGAAATATAAGATTGGAGTATTCATACCCGAGTCGAGGAAAGTTTCCAATATGTTGCTTTCAACTTTAATAATGAAGTTTGTAAGATTTACATCTGGGTTACTTGCATAAATGCCAACTCTAAATGATTCTCCTAATCCAAGTAGGGTATCTGATGACACAAAATCATTTCCAATAATAAAATTTATTGATGGTGGCAGATGATCGATTTTCTCCTTTTCACACCCAACAACTCCAATTAATAACACCAATATTGCAACGACTAATTTATTCATTTTTAGCGATATGTAATAGTTTGCATAACGATATCCATAAGAAAAGCGATTACGCAAATTACGCAACCGCTTACATAGTTATACTTTATTTAATAGTTTTTTGCCTACGTGATAAATACCTGTTCCCAACGCTCCACCTAAAAATCCAAAAATTAAAAATGTGGCAAAGGGTGTAAAAAATCCATGCTTTAGAAACGATGAATACGGATATCCTGTTGAGAGTGTAATTATTACTCTGCTCAAAGGGATCATCATATATCCCAATCCTGCTGCAACTGAAAGTAAGAGACTTCTATACTTAACCATTGGCAGATAATTATATGCCAAATCCAATGCAAAACATGGCAACATATAGTTGAGTCCCATCATGGGATCCTTAAACCCAAGTACCGGAAATAATATAAATATTCCAATTCCCATTGCACTTATGCTTGAAGCCCACTTTATATTCGTACTTAACCTTGCACCTAGAATAATTGCCATAAACTCTATCCCATGATGACCGGGAATGTTTAATGGAGTTCTTAATCGTGCATGAAGAACTATTGCTAATGCTCCTGCAATTACCAACAATAGCATTTCAAGTATTTTTTCAATTGTCAGGTTAGTTAGAAACTCCCTTGACAAACTCTTTTGCTGAACACTTCCATTCATAACTCTTATTATTTATTTCATTATCAACTAATAAAACTGATTTATCATTTTTTAGTATGGGTCGAGCCCAACCATTTAAATATACTTTGTCGTCAGGATTAACAATGTGCTTATCCTCAAACTGAATAACATCAATTCCAGCTTTTGTAATCAACATATCAACAGTGCAAACATCCATCTCGATATCTCTAAGATTTTTCTCAGAATTTATCCAAATAAACCTACCATCATTTCCACCCTTACGCAGACCCACTGCAGCTAAGGCTCCAATAATCCCAACATGAGTTCCTGTAAGGCCAACTAAGTAAATATTATGCTTAGAGGCTTTTTCTAGTGCATCATCCATCTTTAATACAATCGATTTTGCGTCAATCCCCCATTTTATTATTTCATCAGTAATCTTAACATTTTCAACTATACAAAGTCCAACATCAGAACCTTTGGCTCCTACATTTAACATGAACTCACGAGTAAAAGGTGTAATTTCTGCCAGCTGGTTACATGTAACATCCAAACAAGCAGAGCTATTTTGAGATGTATAAGGAATATCAGGATGAACAAATAATTGGTGACGAGTAATACCATGAACTTTACCTAGGTTATTTGACTCAATGGCTGCTGCTAATTGCCTTGAATTATATCCGGTACCTCTACTGTCTTTATTATCAGTATCGTCTATGCCTATTAGTATTCTCATTTTGCTAAAGTTCTACTATTTAATCTTTTCTTTAAAATCTTCATACGCGTCTTCAATGGCAATATCCATCTTTTTGTGAAGAGCATCATAGGCTTCCAGTAAATTCTTAGCTTTATTGGTAAGTTCTGATTTTCCTCCTCCTACTCCACCTCTGTGTTTTTCAGTAAGGTCATAACCAAGTAATTCTTCTGAATTCTTAATATCTCCCCATGCTTTACGGTAACTAACGCCTAAAAACTCTGAAGCAGCTTTAAGGGAACCCAACTCTTCAACTGTTCGCAATAGCTTGTAACTACTTTCTCCGATTATGCCTTCGCCAGATACTGCTGATAACCATAATTTATATCTTAGGAATACATCGTTTTTGGAACTTCGTGGAGGTTTCATGTATCTTTAGTTTTGTTAGTTCGATATGTTAATGATTTCATATCGCCTGCAAATGTATAAAATCGATTATTACACTGCAGTTTTACTCATCTTAATTTTATAATTTATTCTATTTCAAAATAAGAATAAGTAATCTAACTATAAACGCATTTGTAAGACGTTTGATCTTCAACAATAACTTTGAATTTAGTGTCCTTTTTAACAACAAAGGTTTCATATTCACTAAATACTTTCCATTTGGTTTCTCCCTGCAACAATACTTTCATACTACCTGATGTAACAGTCATGTGTTCAACAGTTGAAGTACCAAACTCATATTCTCCAGTTGCCATAACGCCAATTGTTATGGAGCCATATATATTTTTAAAAGCTAATGATTTAACTTTTCCGTCAAAATATTCATTCACATTAAACATAGTTTTCTTTTAAGTCGTTTTTTTTTCTAATATATAATTGTCAAATCATTTAAGGGAGACATAAGCTACAATATCTAGGTTGCACACATAATAACATTTTGTTGAAATATTATGCACACTTAGCTTCCATGGTTAATTGTTAACAACCAACACTTAATTTTACTTGTGGAAGTTGGTTATCACAAAATAAAAAAGAGGCTGTGCAAAAAGTGAGATTTCATTCTCATTCTGGGTAAAAACGAAGAAAATGATCCCCTTAACAAGCGGATTAGAGATTCTTCACTATTGTTCAGAATGACAAAAAAGATACTTTTTACACAGACACTCTACTTTATCTATATACTTTGCTAGTTTTCCTGATGTGGAGCAACCATATCTATCAACTCTGGTAAATCCATCCCAAGCTCCTTAAGATGAGATATTTTTGGAACTCCATTTTTTGTCCAACCTCTTCTTAGATAAACAGCATCAAGTAGTTTTTCGTATTGGCTTTCACGGAACTTACGAACGATATCACGTTTTTCCTCTGAAGTTTTACCTTTGGGATCGATGCCTATGATCTCTTTCATTTGCTTATCATAACGCTCAACTCTTGATTCGTATTCCTCGATAGTAACAGGGCCAGCAGCACGGTAAGGTTGAGCATCAAATTCGCGAGTACCATAACCTCTTCTAAGGTTAAACACTCTTTGATAGTTATAAACTCTTTCGGATTGACGAATTATTTCGTGTTTATCAATATTGTGACCGGTTACAGCATTGTAAATGGCAACATAATTATCAACGTGCTCAGGTACTTTAGCTGGCTCATCGGTTTCTGCATTTGTTGTTGGCTCAACATCATTCCATGGAAGCTTACACAATCCCATTAAACCAAACCAGGTACGGAACATCGGGAAATAATGTAGGGCTTCCGCTTTATCTTCAAATGTAGGTATCTGGTTATTAACCATATCCATAAATATAAGCCAAGCTTCATCATGCTGAGGTCCTTTGTTAGTCATTGCAAAACCGCCTTGCTGTGCCAACGACTCTTTGGAAATATATTCAGAATATTCAAGTCCTTTATTTTCCATTCCAATGTCTTGCAAAAATGCGGCATCACCCCAACCTTTTTCGATGAAAAGTTCTTTCATTTTGCGAACTCCAAGACCGGCAATTAAACCAAATCCTTCACCCCTTGCCAACTGATGCATTGCTTCCATTGCTGAATCAGAATTACCAAAGTTTAATTTTAAGCCTCCGGTTCTTTCCTCATTAAGGATTCCATTTTCGTAGCACTCCATTACAAATGCCATGAGCGTACCCCATGAAATTGTACAGATACCATAAGTATCGCAATAGAAATTTGCTTCAATAATATAATCAGGATTAAAGATACCACAGTTAGACCCAAGTCCTCCGGCATTTTCATATTCTGGTCCGTCAACAATTACTTTTTGTCCGGCATAAGGGCCTGTACGTAATTCATAATTATCAATACCTTTTGCACACGACATATTACAACCAATCCAACAACCATCAGGAACGCCTTGTGTAAATCTGCGTTTCCATTCTTCTGAATCGATATTTTTTATATCAGGATGACTTCCAAATTTATAGTTATTTGTTGGGAGAAGATCATAATCATTCATGATTTCCATAAGGTGAGCGGTACCTTTGGTTTTCATTTCGCACTGATCATCATCAAGGTCGCGCATTTCCTTATTGAATATTTTGCCTCTTTCCATGATGGCCTTTAGGTCGACAACATTATTGAGGTTACCTTTTACGCCAGGAACTTTACATACAATAGCTTTAATTTTTTTATCTCTGAAAACAGTTCCAATTCCACCACGCCCGGCTTGCTTTAATCTAACTAGTTTACGTTTTGAATCGAAAAAGCTAAAGTTAAGCATTCCAATTAATGAATGATCGGCAGCTTTACCTGCTGAAACAACAGCAACATTTTTTCTGTCCTTTTCATTGTCGGCATACATCTCGGTAAGTTGCTCAGCTAATACATGACTGTCAATTGCTTCAGCAGGAGCCTCCAGAATTTCAATTTTACCTGTAACACCATCAATGAAAATAATAATTTCCCTATCCGATTTTCCCTGTATTTCAATGGCATCAAAACCAGAGAATTTTAGGAATGGCCCGAAATAACCACCAACATTACTATCCATTACAGAATTTGTTTGTGGACTTATACTCACTACCAATGATTTACCGGTTCCTGAATACTGGGTAATACCACAAATTGGACCACCTGAAATTACGATCTCATTTTCAGGATCATTCCATTTTGTATCGGGTTTAGTTGCATCCCATAAATATTTTAATCCATAGCCTTTTCCGCCAATGAATTTTTCCTTCATTTCAGCAGGAACATCCTTTGACAATATTGTATTGTCAGATACATTAATATAGAGTGTTTTATCAGAATAACCTTTGTCGATAGGAGTAATATCATACTTCCATTCTGCAATCAATTTGTGTTGATTTTTAATTTCTTCGATATTCATAACTAAGCATTTATTAGTTTTAAATTCCATTTTAAATGTGAGATGCAAAATTATACAAAATAGCAGACAATTAGTTCAAAAAGCCTAATAATCAGATATGCAAACCAAAGCATATCGATATTTATAATGAGTCTTTATAGTGAAAAATTGGCTGGTAAAAAACAACAATAATTGTGATATAATTTTGTATGATAACAAGTGATTAGTATATTTGCATTAGTAATATTACGCCTAATAAATATTATAATGTAATTAAACCTAATACTAAAAAAAATGAAAAAGATTTATTTGTTAATGATTGCGTTAATAATGGTAGCTACTACTATTAGTTGTAAGAAGAGCACAACTGACCCTCCAGATCCTCCTGTGGCTGATAAATATTCGGTAACATACAAATTGGATATAACAGGAGATTATACTGACTTTAAGCTTGTTTACTATGAAACAGGATCGGTTAAAAAGGAAGTAACAAGCGTAACTTTCCCTTGGGAAGAATCATTTGATAATTATGTTGTAGGCGATTCCATAGTTATGAACTTTAGCTACATGACAGTACTTGGTAAACCAACTTCATATAGCTATTCAGCTGACCCCCTGTTAAATGGTGTAACAATGGGTGTTGGTGGAGCTGGTAGTGCAACTAATGTAAATCCGGTACCGATAATGAAAATTAGCGAATCTGTTATTTCATACAAAATTGTTAACTAAGCTGAGTAAAATTAATTTTTTGTATTATCCTGCTACATTAAATAAAATATGTAGCAGGATTTTTTTATGGGCAAACAGCAGTAAGGTTTCACAAAAAACTTTCCCATTCCAGTAAGTTGGATAGTTCATCAATTAGCATAAATCACTTATTTTTGCTAAAAAAGAAATTTAAATGAATTCTCTTCAAATAAAAGAAAAACTTAAGGACAAAATAGTTGGGATTGCCGGATGTGGCGGGTTAGGGTCAAATTGCGCAGTTGCTCTGGCAAGGGTTGGAGTTGGCAAACTTATTATTGTTGATTTTGATATTATTGAGGAAAGTAATTTAAATCGTCAGTATTTTTTTCACAGTCAAATTGGAAAGAAAAAAGTGTTTTGTCTAAAAGAAAATATTCAATTAATTAACCCAAATATAATTGTTCAATCTCATGATATAAAACTCGATACAGTTAGTATTTTAGAACTATTTAAAGATTGTGATGTAATTGTTGAAGCTTTCGACAAAGCCGAAATGAAAAAAATGATAGTTGAAACTATCGCCGAAAGGTTGTCAAAAATACCTCTCGTAATTGGTTTAGGAATGGCAGGTTGGGGTGATAGTAATATGATTCACACAAGGCAAGCTAACAACCTGTTTATATGTGGAGATGAAACAAAAGAAGTGAGTGATGATCTTCCACCACTCGCCCCAAGAGTTGGGATTGTAGCAAATATGCAGGCCAATATAGTACTTGAAATACTCTTAAAAAACTAAAAATGGACATCACCTTAAATAACCGACCTGAATCATTCAATAATGAAAAACTCACTATTACTGAAATACTAAAACTCAAAAATTATACTTTCAAAATGGTGGTTGTTAAGATAAATGGAGAACTAATCAGGAAGCCACAATATCCAACTGCTTATGTAGCAGACGGCGATGATGTTCAAATTTTACATTTAATTAGCGGTGGCTGAAAGCCATAAAAAAAGCGGCCCATCTTACATGACCGCTTTTCAATTAATTATCTATTTACTTAATTAACAACTTCAAGCTTTTGTTTTAAAGTCTCACCTGAAGAAGTTATGACATTTATGAAATAAATACCCGGAGATAAAGCCTCGATATTTATTTTATTTGATTTCGTACCGCCAAATATACTAAAATATTTATTAATACGTTGTCCAAATTGATTAAATATTATTACCTCGAACATTTTTTTATCTACTGACTGAAAATCAATGGTTATAAAATTTCTTGCAGGATTTGGATAAATATTAATTTTATCAATATTCGATTCATTAATTGATGTACACTCATCAATAGTAACTTCGAATAAATCTGAAATGCCCGTGCAATTAATGCTCGTTGTTTCAGATACAGAAACACTTCCTACACCGATGGTATTCCATAATATCGTTACTTCGTAAGTAGTTGTTAATGATGAAACTATTTGCCCTCCAATAACTGTCCAATCATAAACGCTTCCTGTGTTGTCCATTGTTGAGTACACATATTCATGATCTTTACATACTTCTGTTTCACCACTTACACTTGGAGTTGGTATTTCAGATACAGTAATTTCCAGATCATCCGAAGGGATTCCATCACCACAATCATTTGTTCCATAAACCGACAAAAATGCTATTCCTGTAAAGTCCATTGACCACTCAACTTGAATACTCTCTCCAGTTCCTACAATGGTTCCAGCATCAAGAGGATCAAGTGTCCATATTATTTCAGTGGCATCAGTAATTGCAGAAGTTTGGTAATCTCCCGTGGCCCCTGCACAAACTTCATCTTGCCCGGTTGGCTGTACACCAGCACCAGGCAATGTTTCAATAGTAATGTATGCTTCACCATACATAAGTGTACTACAAGATATTGCAGAACCCGTTGCTGTATATATACCTTCATTTGTGTGATTACCAAAACTTATTGGGCTACCTGTTCCAGAAACGATTACACCGGTTGTGACATTTTCGAAGAACAATTCATAATCAACATCAATATCTGAACCATCTTGTGTTAATTCCAAACCTTGGCCTCCTTCACAGTAAGCACCTCCGCCGTTTAAAAAATATGCTATAGGTGTAAAATTAAGTGTAGCAGCTAATTCCGAAGACCAGACTCCTGTACCACAATCATTAGTAGCACTAACTTTAACAGTATATGCACCATTCCAGTCGTCAGCAGATAAAAATACAGCCGATGTACTATTTCCTGTTATTGTTCCGGCATCCGAAGGTAGTACCTCCCACTGATAACTTTCAGCTGTAGCTACTGGATCGGTTGTGTAAATGTATTCTTCTCCACCACACACATTGGTTTCTCCTATAGGTTGGTTGGGTTGAATAGGAATATCTTCAACTGTTATCAAATCCGCTACAGTAGTTGATGCAGTGGTCGATCCATCAGAAACTTCAAGGGTAACATCGAATGTACCCGTAGTATTGTAAACGATAGTAGGATTTTGGTTGGTTGATGTTGCAGGAGTTCCTCCCTCGAATGTCCAACTCCAAGAGGTAGCACCTGTGGATAAATCAGAATAACTCACAGAACCTCCAATACATACTTCAGTAACGTCGCTTGTAAAATCAGCTGATAATGCTATACTTCCGGGAATTGCAAATGCCCCGGTCCACATACCCAGCAATCCACCAATTTGAGTGGTACTACCATTTGTTAGATCAACAGTCCTTAATGTGTTCTCAAATGTAGAAGAATTATAAGTTGTTAAATACATCGCTTGTTCAGAATTACTCCAGTCCATCCCATGGCCCATACCTGCAGCTCCCTGACCTGTATTTCCTATGGAAACAACGGTACCATCATTTTTATCAATCATATAAATTACAGCTAATGCCTGAAGGTTCATTCCATACATCTGTCCACTACCATCGATTGCAATGCATCCAATAGATGTTGCAGTTGTTTGTGTTCCTACCAATGAATAAGATCCATCCGTGACATCAATTATATGCAATGAACCTTCTCCGGCAGCAATTCCATATGCACTATATCCATACATAATACCTGTAGCTTCATCATAAGCCATACCTGTCCATATATGGTTTGCAGGTGGAACAATTGCACCTATTAATGTAGGAGTAGCATTTGTAGTATCAATTTGGTAAAACTCGTCTGTGCCCGAATTAATGGCATAAAGTATGTCATTTGCTCCAAAATCAGCAGCTCCGAAATTATTTAAGGTTGGACCAACAGGAGTTTTGACTGCAGTGGCTAGGTCAATTGTATGTAAGGTGCCCCCGCCAATGTATTCAAAGCCAAATCCATGTTGAGCATTGGCCGAGAATGCTAAAAGGGAAATACTAATAACAAGAGTGAATAGTTGTTTCATTGATTTTATTTTTTAGTGAATTTTATCGATTAATCTTTTTTAAAATGCTTAAAATTAGTCTTCTGTAGAAAAGTCATTTTGTTAATCCTTTTTTTCTTTTTGATTCTTTGTCATCGCATCCACGATGGTCTTGATTGACTGATTCTCTTTTTTCTTTTTATCGATTAACTTATCCAATTGATCCATGTAGGATTTCATTGAACTTTTATCTTCATCATTTTTGTGACCCATTGTTTCTTTTATTGAATGCAAATAAACTCAAGACCAATAACAATTTCTAATATTTCAAACTACAAATACTATACGTATCACAAACAAAACCCCTACACGATGTGTTATAATACTGATATTGTATTCTTTAGAAATAATTAGTCGTAAAGGTAGGGTGCAAAAAATTGGAGATTAAAGACGGCTTAGAAAGGAAACAAGGTGTTCATCTTTATCTATTCCAAGTTTTTTTCTTAGTCTAAAACGTGCCATTTCAAGACTATTTGTAGATTGGTAAGTAATAGCTGCAATATCTTTTGTAGTCATATTTAGTCTTAAAAAAGCACATAAACGCAATTCATTTGGAGAAAGACCTGGGTATTCCATATTAAGGTTATCGAAAAAGGAGGTATGAACTTCCTGAAAGCGAATTTCAAATTCTTTCCAGGTATCATCAGAAGATCCAGCATTAAGCTCATTAATAATATCAGCAATAGATTTTTTGTTTTGTACTTTAATACTGGGAATTATTTTCTTAAGCTTTTCACCTATGCTGAGAATAAATTCATTCTTTTTAAGTAAATACAACATATGCGTTGTAAGCTCCTTGTTTTTATACTCAAGCTCCTTTTTCAATTGGTTCCGTTCGATATTAATTTTTGCCTTTTTGGTTTTTTCAAACTTCAATAACAAAACAAACAGTATAATTGTAAATACTAAAATGGCAAGAGAAATAGTGTATATTAGATTTTTACGATTCTCTTGTATCAGCTTGGTCTTTTCCCTTAACTCAGCTTCAATTTTATCTTGATTGTAACTATATTCGAACTCTATCTGAGCCAAATTTCTAATATTATCTTCGTTCAAAAGGCTATCGGAATATGACTTAAATAATTTAAAATACAGATAAGATGAATCAATAATTTTCAAGCTATCATAAACCCTACTAAGCAGCTTAGCAGTTTCCATCATAGCTCCATTTAATTTAGAAGCCTGGGCTGTTTTAATGCTTTTTTTAAGTTGGATAATTGCATTCCTCCATTCTTCTTTTAGTATATAACACTTCGCTGCCTTTATATTTGCATCGACATAACGGAACGATTTAGGTCCACGATATTTAAACCCCAGATTTTGATAAAGGTTGTTACTTCTATTAATTAACATTAATGCACTATCAGGTTGGTTATTATAAATATATATTTCTGATAATTGTAACAAAGAAAGGGCAATACCATCATCATCACCAAGTAATTCATATTTATTCATTGCATTAAGGAAATAGTTCTTTGCAATATCAGTATTATTTAATTCAACATAGATTGAGCCAATATTACCAAGCATTAAAGCACTGTACAATGAATCGTTCTGTTCTTCAAATAATGACAAGGCTTTGGAAAAGAAATCAAGTGCTTTGGTAAAATCTTTTTGAGAATGGTATACAACTCCAAGATTATTATAACAATGAGGCAACTTTTTATTATAATTACTTTCTAATGTGACGGTTAAAGACTCACTATACAGGCGCATAGCTTCTGAATAATTCCCCTTAACATAAGCAATGTTTCCTAATATTACAAGTACATCACTAAGTTGGTGAAGTTTGTTTAACTCTTTAAAATAGTCAATAGAATTATTATAATTTAGGATGGCCTGATCCAAACTATCCTCCATTACATCAATATTTCCCAAAATTACATAAGCTTCAGCGATATCTTTTTCAGACTTTGTTTCTTTCGCCAATTGTAAAGCATATTCCAATATAATTCTAGATGTGTCAAGATCTACCTCTCGATACAACCCTGATAGTTCAAAATACAGTGCAATTTTTTCTTTTACCGTATGTGTATGTTCAAGTACAACAACTATACTGTCAATTTTGTTAGCATTTTGAGGATATAATGAATTTACAGAAACTAAGATGCATAGTATGTAAACTATCCATTTCATATTTAGGCAAAATTTTAAAATATTATACAATTTTGAATCCCAAAGATAGGATAAAATACATTGTACCTTAATCTAAACCAACCGTGATGAGAACCTAAATTTGAGAATCAAATATTCAAATTCAAGAACTTACTATTTCTTAAGAGGTTTTTCGTGGCCAAGAATTAACTTACGTTTACCACTAACGATATATTTTTTCCTAACAGGTTGACTTTTCCTTGCGGCAGGATCGTATGATGTTGCTCCAGATTTAGGATCGGATTTATACTTAAACCCATGATTTTTTTTTGAACATGAAGTACCAATAACTGATAATGTGATACTTAAGATAAGAATAAGGATATTAAATCTAGCTTTCATGTTCTATTTAGATTTTGGTTTATCTGGTGCACAAATATATGGATAAATCTTAAACGACAAAATCGCGAAAACAGGATTATATACCAAGAAATTCCTTTGGGTTTATTGTAGCTATTTGTGTAAAGTTAGCTTCACCTATGTATGCTCGTAGATCAAGGGAGAATTTACGCTCAGTGGTTTTGGTTTCTACCATGTAATAATCAGAGCCAAAAAGTATTTTTCTTTTCAGTTTTTCGTTGCTTAACAACACTTTTAGGAGAGGAAAAAATTCCTGATTATTAAGAGTAAATGAAATATCAGAATACAAATTGGTATATCGTAAAACCATATCCTTTATAATAACAAACCAATTGTTCTCATCCCCCGGTTCTGTCAGATATTTTTCCCACATATATTCGGATCCAAAATGAGCCAGACAAATTCTTAGTTCTTTGAAATCGTTCAGAACTCTGGAATAGTTTAGTGGATTCGTGAAGTTGGAACATAGCTCCTTTTTACTCTTCCCTTTTGTTTCAATAGGTGTTTGTGATACCGATAACAGCTTTATTATATCCGTCTTACTTCCCTTATAGTGCACCGGATTATACGGACTGCAATGTGCAATAACAGGGAGATTATTTTTTTGACAGTATTCGTAAACAGGATATAAACGTTCATCATATGGAAAATATCCAAGTGGTGGATAAAGCTTTATGCCTTTTGTACCCCATTCATCAACGCTCTTTTTCAGAAGATCAAGTACTTTTGGTCTTCTGGGATCGACATGTATTGTAGGATATATTTGAGGATAAATCTTATTCAGTTCGCCAAGTTCCTTAAGTTGATCTGGATATTCGCGAGGAACTTTTCCAGCACCCATAAATGCCATATCCATGGGCAATATAACAAATTGAGTACCCTCAGGATAGAAGATCATGCAATTCTCAAAAATTTTCCTTTGACTCCCCAATTTACCAATTCTCACAAATTTTATATATCTATCAAATAAGTCATTATTGGAAAATGGATTGAGATTATTTAGGAATTTTGCCGTTATAAAGTATCCGGGTTTCGATGCCAGAATTCTTACCAATCCCAATGGTAAAAATTTTCGTGGAACATCAATATCTCTAAACGTATGGATGTGAGTGTTGAAAAACATGGCTATATAGAGTGGTTGATTATTTGTTATTTATTTTAGGCTATTGTTAATAGTTATATGTTAATGGTTATAGGTTAGTCAGTTGTTTTAAAAGAAACTACAATTTAACCAACTTTGCTGTACCAACAAAATCATCCAAATAAATCCTAATGAAATAGATTCCTGTTGGAATACCAGACATATCAATTTTAGGACGACTAATCTCATTATTAAAATTATTCCTGTTAATTATGATATCTCCCGTACTGTTTAAAATCTCTATTTTATCAATCTCTTTATCAGAAAACAAATGCAGATATTCGTTAACCGGATTAGGATAAATTGTTACTCCAATATCCTTTAATTCGGTAATATCATCAATTACAGAATAATAAATGGTATCGCTACTAGTACAAACGCCCTGAGTTACTTGTACCCAAATATTCCAGTCTCCAATTCCAATATCATTACCAAATACTTGTATTTCATTATCAGTTGAACCAGTTGACCATAAATAGTTATCGAAATCATTTGGAACTGATAATATGAGTGTATCATTCGTGACAATGACTGTGTCCTGACCAATGTCAATATCAAAACCAACTTGTACATCAACATAAATAGAGTCTTTAACCCAACAACCATTATCATTATTGCATACCATAATGTACTTCCCTGATTCTGAAATATCAAACCAGTTTTGTGTTGTTAGACTATCATTCCAATAGTAATTTGTGAATCCATCAGGTCCGTATAGAGTTAACCCATCACAAACAATAGTATCAGATCCAAAATCAAATTCACAACAAGAATGCCTGTTTACTTTGGCAACAATTCCATCAAAAGCACTAATCGAATTAGCTTGAATAGTATCATATTGAAAATAAGCCTGCCCAACAAATTTTCCAGAAATTATTATGTTATTGCAATTATCAAGCATAAAACTAGTAGGACTTAATCCGTTTGTTGATTCAACTAAACCATATTTAAAAAGTTCACCCTCTGGGGTTAACTGCCCTGTAAATGCTTTATAACTAGCTCCAAGGTTAAATACGGAATCAAAAATCGAAAATGTAGATCTACAACTTACTGTAAAAAACAAACTGTCACTTACTAAATCTATATAAAAATAATACGATCCTTGTGATGAAATTACTTTTGTAGTTTCATACCAAATGGGTTCGAAATCTGAATTAAGTTTTGCTATAATATTAATTGTCGAATCCTCGTGTTTAGGTATGGTATCGGAACCAAAAACAATTGTGTCCCATATGCCTCCTGCAAGGTAAAAATTTCCGTATTCATCTATATCGGTATCAGAAAAATACATTACCCAATCGGGAATAACACCTGAAAGTAATTCTCCCGTTTGGTCAATTTTGATTATATAGGATCTGCTAATATTTTCATCCGGATATGGATGAAAAACAGTATCAGTGGCATAAATTAAATCATCGTATACATTACCATTGAGTATAATGTGATCCTGATTATCAATATTTATCTCTCGAATACTAGTACCTGGTCCAACTGAGGAAAACTCTTTACGCCATACCAAATTACCATCAGGACCAATTTTCAACAAAGAGCATAAGGTACGATTGTATGTTGTTGAATCCTGATTAAAATAATTAACTGTATCGATATGATACCCATTACCATAGTGCTTTACAGGTACATATAGAAAACCATCAGATGATACCGCAATACCGCTGCAAACATCTTGTGTTGTACTATGTATCTCCCTAATCCACTCCATATTAAGTGAAGGTGAGAGCTTAGCGATAAAAATTTCAGGAGCCCCCAGCAAAGAATCATTACCACTATAGATTATAGTATCCAATAATTCTGCCAAATATCTATATTCGCATGTAAGATAAATATTCAGATTTTTATCAGATGCTAATACTACTTCGTAAATATTACTAGTTTGAGATGATGTAATATCGAAAGCAACCTGAAATTTTCCCTGATTATCATACTTGGATATAACCCAGTTTGCCCAATCATAATAGGTAGTAGCAGTAAACAATGTGTCTCCAATAAATATTGAATCCCCAAATTGGGTGCCTGTATAAATATTATTTTGCAAATCGACACCCAGGATGTTAGACCATGTGTTGGCATCTTTTTGAGTATTTTCAGCACCCCACTCAGGTTCCCAGGTTTGACAATAACCAGAAAAATACAGGAATGCAATTAAGAAAATTGAAAGAAAAAAAGGTTTATATGACATAATAAAATGATTGGGTTTATATTATGTATTAGCAATGTGCAATTTACTAATTAATATATTCTACCAAACATTTTTTAAAATCTTTTTCTATTGAGCTATCAAACTAATAGCCAGCCCTCCTCCCTCGGCAAGGTGAAATGTTTTGGTAAGGTCATTTGTAACAATTAATTCCTCCAATTCGTAACTTGTGGGATTGTTATCCCAATGGGTATCACGAGCATCTTTATAAACCATAGCTTTGTAACTTACCTTGGCCGGGAGAAAATCGAAATTAATGGTTATATCCCTACTATTTTCATCAGTGATACTTCCCACAAACCAATTTCCTGTCCCTCTCTCCTCGCGTGCAATTGTAACAAAATCACCAACTTCGCCATTGAGCACCTTTGTTTGTTCCCAGTCAACACCAACATCCCTAATAAAATCAAATGCACAATTCCCTTCATAATTTTCGGGCAGGTCACAAGCCATTTGTATTGGACTATAAATCACAACATAAAGAGCTAACTGATGGGCAATTGTTGTGTTAACCTGATTGTTTTCTTTGGTTGGCAACTTAATGTCGAAAACACCTGGAGTGAAGTCAATTGGCCCTGCCAGCATCCTTGTAAAAGCAACTATAGATAAATGTTCGGGAGGATTTCCACCATCCTGTGCCCAGGCATTAAACTCCTGTCCGCGTAGTCCTTCACGAGAAATAGCGTTGGGATAAGTACGTCTGATTCCAGTTGCTTTAATTGGCTCATGGGCATTAACTGCAATATTATATTTGGCCGCAGTTTCAATTACTTTACGATAGTGATTAACCATCCATTGCCCATGGTGATATTCTCCTTTGGGGATTATCTTGCCTACATATCCTGTTTTTACGGAGGTAATTCCATATTTATTCATTAAGGCAAATGCGGTATCCATCTGTTTATCATAAGTTCGTGGGGCTCCTGATGTTTCGTGATGCATAATTATTTCAACTCCTTTGCTCTTTGCATAAGCAACTACCTTGTCAATATCGTAGTCGGGGTAAGGGGTAACAAAATCGAAAACACCTTCCCTGTCTTCAAACCCGATCCAGTGTTCCCAACCAGTATTCCAACCTTCGATTAGCAATCCTTTAATGTTATTTTTTGAAGCAAAATCAATGAACTTAGGAGCATTTTCGGTTGTTGCTCCGTGTTTCCCACTTTTCATATCCCAGCTTTTTGTGCCAATGTGCATTTCCCACCAGATACCCATATACTTTTTTGGTATAAACCAACTTACATCTCCGAGTATATTTGGCTCATTTAGGTTAAGAATTAACTTTGAATCGATTAGTCCGGTGGCATTTTCACTGATTTGAATTGTACGCCATGGCGTTACAAATGGAAGAGCTCTTTTAACTTTATAATCAAATCTATCGGAGCCAACCAACTCACTTGTCATTGAGAGATTCTCCTTATCAATTTTCAGTGTCATCCCTGCATAATCGGTAAGATTTGCTTCATGAAAGCTTAGATGTATTCCATTATCTGTCCGCATTGTAACAGGTGTATTTACAGCATTTTCGGGAATATATGTTTGAGCTAATCCATAGTGATTTCGTTTTGAAATAGCATCAATATCGGTGAATTTCGTTGTGTTGTAAAGATGCTCATAAATATCCCAGTCACCGGGAGTCCACCAACAAATATGATCATCGGTTAAACTAAACTGAGTATTTTCATCAATAATAAACAGGCTGTCAATTCCATTTTGTTTTGGAAATTCGTATCTAAATCCAATTCCATAATCGTAGGCTTTGAAATACACGTTCAGTTTTCTCTTGGGAGGTTGCTCTTCCTGAAGTTTTACAATCAACACATTGTAATTATTTACCACCATACGTTGCTCTCCCCATGGCATCTCCCATTCTTCATTAACCGAGCTAGTTTCAGTTTCAATTATTTCAAAACCACTTTGCATTTGAGGTTGATCAAGAAATTCAAATCCCATTGCGGATGTATCGATTATATTTTCACCTAAAAAAGCTATGGCATAATTTGGTGATCCATTATCGTCAAGAAAAAAGTCTACATTTATATTATTGGATGGTGACGAAATTGCTAATGAGTTTTCATTGTGTTTACAGCAACCAGTAATTGTAAAAGCCATAATCACAAACAAATAAGAAAGTTTTAAGTTACGCATTGTAAATATTTTTAATCGTTATTATTCTTTAGTTTCAGGATGATCGATTTTTAGTTCATACCAATCTATTTTTCCTGAAAGGTACATTGCTTTGTAGATTTTTCATTTTCTTAATAAGATTAATAGTGTTTTGTAAAACTAAATATTATTTGCCTCTTAATTTCGTAAGGCATCCCTAAATTATCTATTTTTTAATGAAAAAATCAAAGTCAGACTCCAACACGTAATATTTTATCTACCTTTGCTCCAACTTTGGTGTCAATTCCATCTGACCTGATGGATGACTTAATAGGGAAACAGGTGTGAATCCTGTACAGTTCCCGCTGCTGTAATACTCAAATTCAGCTTTTGAAACCCGGTCACTATATTGCCTTAGGCGATATGGGAAGGCCTCAAAAGCGAGTAAGTCAGAAGACCTGCCTTTGTTGAAATTAATCAAGGCTTTCGGGATAAAAGCAAGATGATATAATATCATTCCAACTAGTCTAGTCCTGTAAAGTTTTGAGGTTTAATTAATTAACGTGTTTCTTTTAAATCTTAAAGCTTTTTTTATGAGAAAAATTTATTTACTATTTGTAGCGTTGGCTGTACTGTCATTAACAAATGTCACAGCTCAGAACAACTATGTTAACCAGGTAATTGTGGGCTCAGGAGGCGATTTTGGTAATCCTGATGACCACGTTTCAATTGCATCCTTTAAACCTGAAAATGGTATTACATCCAATTTTGGGAGTATAATTACCCATAGTATCCAAGATATTGTAATTGCCGGAAAGTATGCTTATGTGGCAGCACAGGATTCAATCGCCAAATTTGATCTTGACACATACGAAAGAGTTGGAATTGTTGAAGCAACCGGAGTTAATCGTTTGCTCGTACATGAGGACGAATTGCTGGCTTCATTTCAATATCCTGTAACTGACAATTTTGTTAAAGTATATTCAACCTGGGATCTTTCCCTTACTGCGACAGTTACAGATATTTCCGACGAATCATCCGGTTTACTTATCATGAATGATTTTGCCTATGTGGCTGTTCCGGGAGGCTGGGCAAGTACAGTTGGAAAAATAGCTATTGTAAGTATTAACGATTACACACTTGTTGATGAGATTGATTTTGATGCTGCTGGAAGTGGAATGATGGACCTATTTTACTTCAACAACAAAATCCAGGCTCTTTGTATTACTCCTTGGGGAGGATCAACGGGTTACATTAATTCAATGAGCAAATTAGGCACAAGCATTGAGTCGCATCAAATAAATGAATCCATAGGTAAAATTGCTGGCATTCAAAACAATATTCTTTATACAGTTATGAATGGAGGAATTGGATCAATTGATTTGTCGAACTTTAGTGTAATTGATACTGCAGTAGTTCCGTCACAATCACTTTCTATTTCAGCAGCAAAACTTGATACACTAAATAACTTATTCTATGTAACAACAACTGATTATTTCTCAATTGGTGAAGGAAAAATATACCAGATGAATGGTGAATTAGTTGGAGGATTTGATGCTGAAATAGCACCTGATGCAATTGCCATTGATTACAGAAACAATACCGGAACAAATGAAATCACTCGTACAGAAATCAGTTTATTCCCAAACCCGGCATCAGACTTAATCACAATTCATGCTAGCAATTATTCATATTTTGATGCTTACAAAATTATGGATCTAAATGGCCGAGTAATTATTGAAGATGCATTTGGGAACAATAATGGAAATGCAATAATTGATATTAGCAATCTGAATAATGGATTCTATATTGTTAATCTACTGGGTGAAAATGAGTTCTCGACAGCAACATTCATTAAAAAATAAGTCACATCTCATGACTTGATGTTAGATCAAGTTCTGAATTACTCAATTATCATGATAAACAATAAACTAAAAATTATAGTCACCTCCGTTCTGTTTTTTGGAATATCTGCTGTTTATTCACAATATGCCCCTCCAGCAGATCAACAAGGAACAACCGCAATCCATGCCGACAGTAATATATTTATTGCCTGGGCAAATAATTGTGTTGTTGACCGGGGATATGCTGATATCTCAAATCAATCACTAGGCATGGCAATTTACGGGGATGATGAAAGTGGAATTGATAAACCCGACAATGGAGTAGTAAGTCTTGGCGATGGTGGGATCGCAATACTTAGTTTCGATGTACCAATAGCAGATGGACTTGGTTGGGATTTGGCAATATTTGAAAATTCGTTTACTGATGATTTTCTTGAACTGGCATTTGTAGAGGTTAGTTCAAATAACATTAATTACTTTCGATTTAACTCAGTTTCACTGACTCAACAAGAGATCCAAACGGAAACCTTTGGTCTTACCGATGCAACCAAAATTAATAATCTTGCCGGTAAATACAGAGGCTACTATGGTGTTCCTTTCGATTTATCTGAATTAAAAAATATTGACGTGCTTGATATTTACAATATTACGTCCGTTCGAATAATTGATGTGGTTGGTAGTATTGACAGTACATATGCTTCATTCGATTCAGAAGGTCGGATTATTAATGATCCCTGGCCAACCCCTTTCGAATCTTCGGGCTTCGACCTTGATGGTATTGGTATAATAAATAATCGTGATAACACTAGCATTACAGAAATAATAAAAAATAAAGGAGGACTAATTTTCCCAAACCCAGTTGATAATAATTTTAGAATAAACAACTCACACAAAATTGATAGGGTAATTATTTCTTCCATGGGTGGACATATTATTAAAAACATTGCCATGCCTGATGAATATATTGATATCAGCTTTCTCACTGCTGGCTATTACTTAATAAGTATTTATTGTGACGATACTGTACTAACTGATAAGTTGATAAAATTATAGCCCGAAGTATGTTTAGATGTCTTAAATATCAACTTCTAATTTTTATTATTGTTTTCGCAATAGGAAGCTTAAGAAGTCAATTGATTTATGACACACTTCAACTAAATGAACTCGAAATAATTAGCAGCCAATACGATCTTAACTCCACAACAAAAACAACAACGATAGATTCAATAGCACGGAAGGAACTAAATTTAAGTGACATAGGAGAATTACTCTCCGCATACACTCCGGTTTTTGTAAAATCCTATGGTAAAGGATCGTTATCAACTGTTTCGTTTAGGGGAACCGGAGCATCACATACTAAAGTATTATGGGAAGGATTTAACATTAACTCACCCATGCTTGGGCAAACGGATTTTTCACTACTACCGGGAGTCTTCTTCGATAAAGTTGAATTACTATATGGTGGTAGTTCTCTTTCAGAATCGAGTGGTGCTCTTGGAGGAATCATAAGTTTAACAAGTAATGGCACCCATCAACGAAACAATCCCATAGCATTTGAGCAAACCGTAGGCAGTTACAATACTTATCTAACTTCCCTTGGAATTAATCTTGGTAAATCAAAATTATATTCAGGCACAAGGATATTTCGACAGTCTTCTTCAAACAATTTCCAATATAACAATAATGCCATATTACCTTATGGAAAAAAGATGATGCAAACCAATGCTGATTTCATCAATTTTGGATTTACTCATCAACTGAGTTACCAATTAAACGACAAACAAAGCCTGACCTTAATAACATGGAATCAGTGGAATAACAGAGATATCCCCACAATTATGACTAACGTTGAAAAAGGTGGTAATCAAACGGAATTGCAGGATGATTTTTTCTCTAAAAACATACTAAAATGGGAAGTAAATAATGTTAATACAAAACTGGAATTAGTAGGAGCATACTTTTACGATAACTTAGTTTATTACCTGCGAACTTCTGATAGCCTTGATGCTACAATATCACAAATTAATTCGCGAAATACAATCGATAGCTATTCATTAGCAGGAAATATAACTAACGAATTAAAGAATGGATTGATTATTAAGTCGGGCATAAAAGTTTGCCACGAAAGGGTCAACAGCAGCAACTATCTGGATACAAAACAACGAAGTTTGCTAAATGCATTTGTAAGTGTTAAAAAAAGGCTGACATCAAATGTCATTGCAGAAGCTTTAATAAGATCGGAAATTTCGGATATTGCAACAATTCCTATAATTCCTATGATTGGAATTAATTATAAGCCTTTGTCAGGGCATGACCTACATTTAAGATTGGTGCTTTCCCGAAACCAAAATACCCCTTCGTTAAATGATCTATACTGGTATCCTGGAGGTAATGAAAATCTATTGCCTGAAATTAGTACGGATTCAGAGTTCGGATTAGATTATGTTTTCTCTATTAATAAAAAAAATATTATTTCACTTGCAGGGAGTATATACGCCTCATCTGTAAAGAATTGGATAATTTGGTTACCAGGAGATTACAGGTATTGGAGTCCTGATAACATAGCAAACGTTTATGCCAGAGGAGTTGAGTTGTCGTTAAAAACCAATGGTAAAATTGGCAGCATTTCATACAACCTATTTACTGAATACGCATATACAAGGAGCACCAATAATAGTGCCGATGCTAAAAACGATGGGACTTCTGATATTCAACTTCTTTATGTCCCAATTCATTCAGTTGTTGGCTATTTAAACATCAATTTAAAGGAGTATTATGCAACATGGAGTATCTCGTATACCGATGCCAGAAATACTTCATATAATTCGGATGATAACTATTCATTCAGACTCCCCGGTTATACACTTAACAATATGTCGTTGGGTAAAAGCTTTAAAATTAAAAAGTCAAAACTTGATTTAAGATTCAAAGTCAACAACATATTTAATATCGATTATCAGGCAGTTCTTTGGCGAGCCATGCCTGGAAGAAATTATGAATTATCATTAAGCTTTAGTATGTAAAAGATGTATAAAAATATAGTTTTCCTTTCATTGATTTCCTTATTGATTTCGTGTACCAGCAAAGATAATGGTGAACCTGATTCGACCCTGATTGAAGAAGGAGGCATCTTTATCCTAAACGAGGGTAATTATTCTGTTGCGAACTCTTCATTATCTTACTATTATCCTGATAGATCAGAAATTCGAAAAAGTTTATTCTACAAAGTAAACAATGTGCCTCTTGGAGATGTGGCACAAAGCTTAACCATTAAAAATAACTCGGTTTATGTGGTAATTAATAACTCAGGCCTTATTTATGGTATCAACAGAAATACATTGGAATTTGAAGGAAAAATCAACGGATTAGTCTCACCTCGCGAAATGATATTTATAGATGATAATAAGGCATATGTATCTGATCTTTACAGCTCGTCAATTACGATTGTTGATCCTGTAATTTATGAAATAATCGGTGGCATTGAGATTGGAAAAAGTTCTGATTGCATGATTAAATCACAAAACAGGGTATTTATTGCAAATTGGTCAGCCTATAATCAAACAAAACTGAACAATACATTAATGGTTATTGATTCTGATATTGATATTCTTGTTGATTCAATAATTGTTGGAATAGAACCAAATAGCATGGTGATTGATAAGGATGGATTACTGTGGGTACTCTGTAGCGGGGGATTTATGAATGATGAAATGCCAACTTTATGGCAGATTAATCCTGTTTCATTGGAAATTGTAAAGACAATCGAATTTGAAGATATTCTTCAAAACCCTGATAATTTGTGCATTAATGGTACTAAAGACACTATTTACTTTTTAAACAATGGTGTATTTAGCATGTCGATTAATAGTTTGAAATTACCTGATAATGCAATTATTACTTCTGTCAATAATACATATTACACATTGGGCATTGATCCTGTTAATAGTGAAATTTACGTTTCAGATGCATTAGATTATAACCAAGACGGACTGGTTTACAGATATTCAGCCACAGGTACATTTATTTCATCGTTTGAGGCTGGTATTATTCCCGGGGATTTTGAGTTTAATTATTGATAGATACTAACAATATATATATTGTCATTCTGAGCGCAGCGAAGAATCTAATTGGTTATAGAGATACTTCACTGCGTTCAGTATGACATAAAACCTGGATATTGCTTAAAGAACTAACAAAAGAATTAGTTAATAACTTCCCCATTCAAAATTACTGTTTCAACCTTATTGGTTCCGTAATAATATGGCATATACTCATAAGTTGGGATTTCGGATGTAATAAACACATTTGCTTTTTTACCCACAGCAATACTTCCAAGTTTATCACTAATTCCCATGGCATAAGCTGTATTTATTGTTGTAGCATTTATTGCCTCTTCGGGAAGCATTTTATATAAGATACATGCCATTGAAACAATTAGTTGCATATTACCTGATGGTGATGACCCCGGATTAAAATCACTTGCAAGGGCAACAGGTAACCCGGCATCCATCATTTCACGAACGGGAGCATATCTCATTCCAAGAAAAAAGGCAGCACCGGGAAGCACTGTAGGCATTGTCTCAGATTTTAACAAAGCCTCTATCTCCTTTTTCCCGGTAAATTCTAAATGGTCAACCGACAAAGCATTATATTTTACACCTGCCTGAATACCCCCTGAGTAATCCAGCTCATTGGCATGTATTTTCCCTCTTATATTATACTTCATTCCGGCTTCCAATATCCGTTCAGTATCTTCGACAGTAAAAAATCCGGTATCGCAAAACACATCAATATAATCTGCAAGATTTTCTTCGGCAGCCTGAGGTAACATTTCATTTATAACAGTATCAACATATTTAGTCTGGTTTCCACGATATTCGAGTGGTATTGAATGTGCTCCTAAAAAAGTTGCCTTAATAGTTAAGGGAGAAAGATGTTTTAGTCGTTTAATTACCCTTAACATTTTAAGCTCCGAGTCAACAGTTAACCCATAGCCACTTTTAATTTCCACAGCACCTGTTCCATATCTGATTATTTCATTTAATCTCTTTAAAGAGCTTTCAACCAACTCATCTTCCGAAGCATCTTGCATTAGCTTTGCCGAATTAAGTATGCCACCACCCCTGCGGGCAATTTCTTCATATGATAATCCCTTTATCTTATCGATATATTCTATTTCACGCGATGCAGGATAAACCAAATGAGTATGTGAATCAACAAACGAAGGAAACACCATCCTGCCGGTTGCATTAATAACCTGAATGTCGCTTGTTGAAAATAAAATTTCATCCTTATTCAGCTCGCTCATCTTTCCGAAAGCCGAAATCTTACCATCTTTAATAAATAAGAATGCATCTTTGATTGTGGCTATTTTCGACATTTCTTTTCCCTTAACAAGCAATCGTGGAGTCCCCTCAACCTGCATAAGTTCCTTTATATTTTCAATTAATATTGACATATTTCGGCGTTTTCTATTTAGAATTAATCTATTTAACGTTCAGCTTATTACCATGAACTCTTATAGCACAAAGATAAATAACCTATTCATACAACCCTGAAATAAAATATCTTGTCAATAGGTTATAAAAGTTAATCTTAATAATTTTTATTTTCGGTATATTTGCCGTCAAATTAATTAAAATCAAATTAATAACATATGAAATCAAAAGTTTTACTTAGCATTTTAGTGATATTTGCTGTTACTGCAAGTATATTTGCAAAAGACATTAGCCTGAAAAAAGCTGAACAAGTTGCCGTAAATTTCTTTTTTGAAAAATCGAATCAATATGGCGAATCAGTTAATTATTATGATTTGAATATTACCGAATCATATTTCGCAGAAAATGCGTATTACGTAGTTAATTTCGAAAATGGATGGGTTGTTGTATCGGGTAACGATGCTATGAATCCAGTAATTGGTTACAATTTTACCGACAATTTCCCCGTATTGGAAAACGGTTTTTACGGTTTTCAAAGCTGGATGCAGTCGTATGTTGATCAGGTGAATTTTATTCGTGAAAATAATATTGAAGCTGAAGCTGATATAATGTCACAGTGGAAATCATATACAACGAATGACCCTGCAACTTTAAATTTAAGAGGCGGTAGAGACATGGACCCATTGGTTACTTCATTATGGAATCAAGATAATCCATATAACGCTATGTGCCCTGAAGATGATGCAGGCCCAGGTGGACACGTTTATGTTGGTTGTGTATCAACTGCAATGTCAATCATTATGCATTACTGGAGATATCCTCTATCGGGTACAGGTTCGCATAGTTATAACTGGCCTCCCTATGGAACGATTTCCGCCAATTTTGGAGAAGCCGATTACAACTGGGATGGCATGACAGATGTTATTAATGATAAATATATTTGGGAAATTGCTGAAATAGGATTTCATGGTGCTGTATCTGTGGATATGATGTTTGGTTGGGATGGTTCAGGTGCTTATAGCGAGGATGTTCCATATGCTCTTAAAAATTATTTCAACTATCAAAACTCTGTTCAACATGTATCAAAAAGCGGCACTACTTCAAGTACATGGGAAAGCTGGATGCAGGCTGAATTAGACAATTTTCGACCAATTTATTATTCAGGACGATCATCCGATGGTGGTCATGCATTTGTATGCGATGGTTATCAGGGAATGAACTATTATCACTTTAATTTTGGATGGAGTGGATCTGGAAATGGATTCTACACATTGTATAGCGTAAACGGATTTAACCAACAACAAGGAATGGTAAAGAATATTTATCCTGGCGATGCAAATTATCCATACGTAGCATCTGGCGAAAAAGAACTCACCACTTTAGTTGGTTCGTTTACTGATGGAAGTAGCCCTGCCGAAGATTATCCACAGGGAATGTCGGCCCAATGGTTAATTAATCCTCAAAATGATCAGGATTCAGTTACAAGTATTACTCTTTCATTTATTGAATTTGATACTTACAATAATGATAAATTAAGAGTTTACGATGGTGGTGATGAAAATGCAGAGATAATAGGAACTTTTAGCGGAAGTGATATTCCTTCATCAATAACATCTACCGGAAACCAATTATACATTACCTTTAGTTCTGTTGGAGAAGCTCCCGGTTTTAAAGCCGAATACACATCACAACTTCCTACATGGTGTACATCAACTCAAATCACTGATCCTTCTGGCACAATTTCGGATGGTAGTATGAGTTTTTATTATAATAATGGAACTAGTTGTGTTTTCAATTTAAGTCATCCAGAAGCTGTAAGATATAGCCTTGACTTTACTGCAATGGCAACTGAAGAAGGTAAAGATAAAGTTAAAGTTTATAATGGTGCTAATGCTTCTCTAATTGGTGAATATTCAGGTAGTACAATTCCTGATCCAATAGTTGTTGAAACGAATGCCATCTTGATTATGTGGAGCTCAAACTCAACAATAAGAGACGAAGGTTGGTCGCTTGATTTTACTGTTGATGGTGTAGGTATCGAGAATACTCAAGTTGAAAACCTAAGTATTTATCCTAACCCTACTACAGGTATGCTGAATATTAAATTTGATACTGAAAAACAAGGAGATGTTCAAGTTAAACTTATTAGCATTAATGGACAGGTTATTTTTAACGAAATAATGAGCACTTCATCTGGTCAGTATAATAACAGTTTTGATATTAGCGATCAGGCAAAAGGAATTTATTTGTTAAGTATTACCAGCGATAACGATAAAATAGACAGAAAAATAGTTCTTAAATAAGACTATTACTTAATATAAAAAAGAGGCGTTGAATTATCTACGCCTCTTTTTTTGTGTCTATTAAAAACTATGCACCCAGTATCTAAATAATTTGAACAATATTATGGCAGCAAGGAAACCTTCTCATGGACTTGTGATAACAGGGTTTTAAGTAGTTTATCATCATTTTCACCATTCAAACAACCTATTACTTTTTTTTGAAAACCATAACATGTCATGTGCCGCATGTCTAACTGTCGGCCAATTTCATATGACGAAATGGCAGCAACATTACATACAAGATATGCAATTTCCAGTGCATTGTTTATTGGAATTTTACATCTGTGAAAAATTGTATGAGCAGTAGCCGACTCTTCCTTTTTACATCTTGTACACCTTCTGGAAGATATACTCTTTCCTTTACAGTAATTAGTGCTGCCACATTTTGTACATACAAATCCATCCTTCCATTTAATGTCGGATAATAACTGCAATGCAGTCTTATTATCTGGAATAACTATTCTAAACTTATCAGCAAATGATGAAGCTGCGATATTTTTTAAACCACTTCTGTTCATTATGTTTTTTTAAATAGTTTGTCACATTATTAAAAATGGAATAATTATTGACCACAAAGATAAGCAAAGTGATACTAATGTGATATAAAATATATTATCTTTGCCACGATTTTATAGTAAATAATTATTAAATCATTATATATGAAGAGATTAAATATAATAACTTATTTGGCTATCTCACTTAGCATTGTAAGTTGCAGTAATATTCAGGGTAATCAGGCCATAGAAAAGCCTGCGATTGAAAATAAAGGAGTAATCGATGCAAATACAGTAACTCCTGAATACCTTACCTATGAGACATTTAAAGAGAAGGTATGGGATTTTGAAAAGAATCCACAGGAATGGGTATACGAAGGAGATGTACCATGTATTATTGACTTTTATGCCGATTGGTGTAAACCATGTAAAATGGTAGCCCCAATTATGGACGAATTGGCAATAAAATATGATGGAAAAGTAAAGGTTTACAAAATTGATACCGATAAAGAAAAGAAACTTGCTGGTGTTTTTGGAATCAGAAGCATACCATCTGTGCTATTTTCACCCATGGAAGGAAGACCTGAAATGCAAACAGGTGCACTACCAAAAGCCGAATATATAAAAAAGATAGAAGAAGTATTATTAAACAAAAAACAATAACAAAAATCATAATTAATAAAATGGAACATTTAACTAAACAGTCATTCCAGGAAAAAGTATTCAATTTCGAAGCAAACAAAGATTGGAAATTTGAAGGAGAACTTCCTTGCATCATAGATTTTTATGCCGATTGGTGTCAACCTTGTAAAACAGTAGCTCCAATTCTTGATGAATTATCAGATGAATATAAAGGAAAAGTAAATATCTATAAAGTAAATACTGAGGAAGAAACAGAACTAGCTGCTGCTTTTGGTATTAGAAGTATCCCTTCTATATTATTCTGCCCTGCTGATGGTCAGCCACAAATGGCTCAAGGAGCATTACCAAAGGACACTTTTGTGCAGGCAATAAATGATGTATTATTAAAAGAGAAATAGTATATCCAGTTATTACACTAAGAACAGGCTTTATACAAGGCCTGTTTTTTTTTGCATTATTTTTGCCAAATACAAATTATATTTATGCATTTAATACCAGAATTACTTCTTTCAACGGCATATCTACCTCCCATTGAGTATATGGCTTTAATTGCTCATAGTAAAAATGTCATAATCGAAAAGGAAGAATCCTATCCAAAGCAAACATATAGAACCAGATGTAGAATTATGACCGCTAATGGTATTCTAAACCTTACAATACCTGTTCAAAAACCAAACGGTAATAACACAAAAACAAAAGATATAATTGTATTAAATAATGATCGGTGGTTTATAAATCATTGGAGGGCAATATGTTCAGCTTACAGTGGGTCTCCATTTTTTTTATATTACAAAGACGATATCGAACCTTTTTTTACTGGGAAAGACGATAGTCTTATTATTCTAAATACAAAGCTACTTAATGTATTAAAGGAATTAATTGGATTGGATTATGATATAAACTATTCCGATTCTTTTATAATTCCTGATAACAACAATTTTGATTTCAGATATTCTATTTCGCCAAAAAACGAATCAAACCCAGTTATATTTGAGCATTACACTCAGGTGTTCTCAAACAAGTTTAGTTTTACGCCAAACTTAAGCATACTAGATTTACTATTCAACCTTGGTCCGGAAACAAAAGGCTATCTTGATAATGTGTGGAATTCAGTGATGAAATAAGCGATTCATTAACTAATCAGGATAAGCAATTCTTACGTGATGGATATTTAGTAATTTCTTCTTCAATACCTTTTTTGAAATATTAATTTCCTTCATTGTAATATTAGCATTAAGAAACTGCCCTCCATCCATAAGCGAAAGGAAAATATTTTCGACCAAGTCGTTTATTTTTTGTTCATCGGGATCATTAATACTT
>CALDOI010000213.1 GCA_937912115.1 uncultured Bacteroidota bacterium
CAGAAAACGAGTTTGTCATTCTGAGCAAAGCGAAGAATCTCTATTTTTATAATACTCAATAAATTAGATTCTTCACTGCGTTCAGAATGACAAAAGTAAAGGAATGTGTGAAACCTAAAACTTCGGAACTCTACCCGGAGTATGAGGTGCTTTCATGCTATCAAGTTCCTGCTCCATACTTTCAAGCTTTGTGTTAATTGATTTCAATTCATCAAGAATTACAGGAAGTTCATCCATAAGAATGCTATAATTATCCTTTTGATTTGCCGTTGGCGCTGATGATGATCCCCATGATGTCCAAACAATGGCATTTAATCTATCGCCAAGTGGCATATTTTCAGGTGGAACCTCTTCTGAACTTGCTTTTGCTGGTGTTCCGTCGAATTTAAATTCGATATCATCAAGTTCATTAGCTATTGATATCATAGTCTCTTTCATCTCAAGAGGAGAGGTTTCAACCGATTGCAATGCCTGTTGAATATATGCTGTTTTTTCAGCAAGCTCATCACGATAGGTAATTGCTCCCGCCATAACACGATAAAGTTCTGATACTTTTTTATAGAATGCTTGTGACTCTTTTGGAAATAGATCAGGAAGCGTAGTATTGTTCAGCACCTTTGCATTAAATTCAACAGGGCTAACAAGTTCCTCTATTTCTCCGTTGTGATACATTGCTAACTCTACAGTATACTTTCCCGGAAGAGCACGCATACTGGTTCGTCCACTTTTCATCGGATCGAACTTGTCGTTTTTCAATCTTATGGGTGCTGCACTATTATATCTGAAATCCCAATTCATTCTACTGATTCCTTTTGATGGCTTTTTGTATATATTTCTTACAATATTACCATCTTCATCTTTAATTGTAAATATCAAATATGGTCCTGTTTCGTTTTCTTCAGCATCTAGGGTTTCCTTATTTGGTTGCGGAATTGGTTGTCCCTCTTTAAATAATTCTTTTTCCTTTTTCAGACGTTTTGATTTCAACGACTTTGGAACATCTTTAATATAGTAAGTAAACATGGCTCCAAAATCAGGGTTCTTGGCTTGGTAATAACCAGATCCGGTTCCATATCTTCCACTCCCGGTTCTGTTGTACATCAAAGCATCTTTAATTGGGAAGATTATTGCTTTTTCCGTTTCAAGAGTTTTTTCGGTAACATCACGCAAAGGAGAGTAATCATCTACAATATAAAAACCACGGCCAAATGTCGCAATAACCAAGTCTTTTTCTCTTTCCTGAATTACAATATCCCTGACCGCAATATCAGGTAATCCCGAGCCAAGTTTAACCCAATGACTACCCCCATCAACCGAAAAATAAAATCCAATTTCTGTTCCTGTGAATAATAAATTCTCATTAACGGGATCTTGGGTTATTGTATGTACAACTTCTGCTTCAGGAAGATCGGATGCAATTGAAACCCATGTTTTACCTTTATCAGTGCTCTTCAACAGATATGGTTTAAAATCATCACTTTTTATATTATTGAATGATGCAAAAACTATATTTTCATTATACAACGAGGGGAAAATATCGCTCACATATGTATATTCTGGAACACCTGGAAAAGTAGATATTTTTGTCCAGTTTTTGCCTCCATCTTCAGTTACCTGGATCAGACCATCATCTGTGCCAACATAAATCAATCCTTCTTTTACAGTTGATTCGGCCAGAGCAACAGCTGTTCCCCACTGCGATGTTGAAACATCCTTGGCAACAGCATCGGCAGGCCAGTATTTTCCCATCACAGGAAACTGGTTTCTATCTTCGTTACGGGTTATATCTTCGCTAATAACCTCCCATGTGTTTCCACGATCGGTGCTTTTGAATACCTTGTTTGCGGCAATATAAAGTGTTGTGCCCGAATGCGGACTTAATAAAAACGGGGTATCCCAATTCCATCTATATGTAAGCTCATCTTTACGTGGCGTAGGCTTAACTTTAATACGCTCTCCGGATTTTTTATCGTATCTGAAAATATTACCATATTGATATGCGGAATAAACTATATCTGGATTATCAGGGTCTATTGCCTGCCAAAATCCATCACCTCCCAGAGTAACAACCCACTCATCGCTGGCCACGCCACCCGATTTAGTATTTTGTGAAGGCCCTCCCATACTTGCATTGTCCTGAGTTCCGCCGTAAACCCAATAAAAAGGTTCGCTATTATCAACATTAACTCTATAATACTGAGTTACCGGAAGGGTAGTTTTGTGAATATATGTAGTTCCATCATCCCAACTTTCATAGATACCACCATCACCACCGATCATAAAATGTCGTGTATTATTTGGGTCAATCCACATTGCATGGTCATCAACATGACGATTACTTAGACCAACACCATTCCAGGTTTTTCCACCATCAACACTAACGCTGGTTCTGGTATCGAGCGAATACAATTTATTGGCATCAATAGGGTCTACAACAAACTCACTATAGTATTGACCGCTACTGTAGTAATCATTTTGTTTTTGGAAAGAAGCACCCCTGTTGGTTGACCTAAATACTCCACCTTTATTATTTGATGCCTCGAACATTGCATAAACAATATCGGGGTCTGTTGCTGAAACTACTATTTCCATTCCACCTTTATCAACTCCGGGAATTCCATTTTCAAGTTTATTCCAGGTTAGTCCTGCATCGGTAGTTTTATAGAATGCCGACTCGGGACCACCGCCAATTTTACTAAACTGACGACGCCTGCGTTGTTCAGCTCCAGCATAAATTACATCAGGATTTCCAGGTTCAAAACATAAATTTGCAACCCCGGTATTCTCGCTTATGAATAGTGCTTTTTCCCATGTAAGGCCACCATCGGTTGTTTTGAAAACACCTCTTTCTTCGTTAGGTCCCCAAGCCGATCCTTCCGCGGCAACATAAACAACATCCGAATTTCTTGGATCAACCAATATTTCACCAATGTGACGCGAATCTTTTAATCCCATATTTTTCCATGAACTACCACCATCAGTAGTTTTATATACACCATTACCGTAGCCTAAAGCACGCTGGTGGTTATTTTCACCTGTTCCGGCCCATACAACATTGCTGTTGTTTGGATCCATTGCCAACGACCCGATTGAATATAC
>CALDOI010000214.1 GCA_937912115.1 uncultured Bacteroidota bacterium
AATTAGGTTTGTCTACCAGAAGTATAATCTCCTTGAAGCTTGATTCCACATCCTTTTTATCCAATTTGCAGAGGCTTTTTATTTTGAGCTTTTTATTTTTTTTCATCGGGAGCAAAAATACATAAAGTTTGAAAATTAGGAATTGCCACACCTGCCTGCCTATGCGCAACGGTAAACAAGCAGGAATGGCAATACCTTTGCTATTGCTTAAACACTTTGAAATTCTTCCAAAGGTTATCAACTTCTATGTTCAGGATATACATTCCTTTTGCCAAACCTGACATGTTAATTATCTCCAATTTTTTTTGGGTAACTGATTTTTGCGTATAAACAGTTTTCCCATAAGTATCATAAACCCTGTAAACAATAGACTTGTTTATGGATACGGGCATTTCAATATTAATATTTTCTGAAAATGCAGTTGGATAAACCTTTACAAAATCGAGCAATTCATTTTCTTCGGCAATCGCATCAGGTTCGCCTCCATAAATCAACCGGTTGTTATAGCCATTGGCATCTGTTTCACCATTTTCGGCATACCACGATAGTTTTAGATTTCCATAATCCTGTTGGTATAGTGGTGGTAGTGAAACCTGTATTTCAAATTCACCGTTAACAACTGAAGAAATGCCCTCAACCAATACACTGTCCTGAATTTCAATGTCCATCACCTGTGTTCCAAGGGTTTGACGAATGTATGGTGGGGCAAAAATTTTCAGGTAAAGGATTCCGGTAAAACCTGATTGTAGTGAGCCTTCAATTTTATCAGTAATCTGCCCCCGGATCTTTAATAGTTCCCCTGGAGAAATAGTGTCGGTAAATTCATCAACATTAATCCCATTAATTGATGTTGTAAGAACATTAAATTGTGGAATATGGATTTTTAATGCAGGATCACCCAGCAGTGCCCATTTTAAATCGTTGTTACTTAGTGTTGAGTGGATAAAGAGATCGCCAAACCGCAGTTCGTTTTCAAGTATGTTGTTGGTGAGTTTTTCAATTATTGCTTTATTAAAAGCAAAGTTTGCTCCGGCAAATGCAGGGCGGGTTGTGCTAATGAGAGCAATTGCCCCTTTTTTTTCGGCTAGTAATAATGATTCACCAAGGGAAGTAATTTCAGGGTTATCATATAGGGCTACTTCGGAAGATGCTATTACCCAAAGTGGGAGTTGATTGGTGTTTGTCCAATTTAGTATATCATCTGCCGTCACTACTTTTTCCTGTGACATAGCTTCAGTTCCACCATGCCCTGTGTAGTTAACATACAAAACACCATCATTTGTCTTGCTTGTTATCATTTGGTTTGCCTCCGGAATCCTGGGACCATTGTTTGTTTGGATAATTTCAAAAAAATCGAGATAACATTTTGAAATATTCATTACCGGAGAATCGGTTGCAACAATTTCCGTAATTAATTCTGCATCACTTACATGGCGATTTCCATCTCCATTATCCCCTATAAACAGCATTTCATTTACCCAGTTGCCCAATGTTTGGCTTGAATAATATGATTGGATTTTGTTAATAACGCTGCCAGCTTCTTCGGTATTTGAAACAGGGATTCTGCCAACGGCAAGTTGTAGTTCGTTACTAACTACCGGGTCAATCATCCCAAAATACTGATCAGTGGCATATGAGGATACCCAATTAAAGGAATTGTCACTTTCAAAGGTTGGGACAAAATTGGTATTGTTTTCAACCCTGTTGATGTAATCGTAAGATGCATCGCCAAACAGCAATAAATAATCTGGTTTACTATCCTGGGATTTTTCACTTAGATATCGCACAAAGTTCCTGATTGCTGTTATGTCCTGAGCCCCCGATGAAAATTCGTTATAGATATCATCAACAGTAACAGTTTCAACTGACAGATTATCTTTATTTCTGTGTAAGTCAGCCAGCTGATTTGCATGATCAGTAAAATCAGGGTGGGTAATTATCAAGAAATCTGGAGGTGTTAAGCCATGTAAATTTTGATTTTCAATTTGTTCAATAAATTCTACAGAATAGTATGAGTTGCCATTATTAGCGTGAAATTCAAGTAAACTTTCGGTGGGCAGCTTATACCACACATGTGATGAACTAGTGAAAAGTTCTTCTTCCATCACGTTCATTGGGTCGGTAACATTCCATACAACTATGCTTTCAGGATTCTCTGACCATAGACTAAAATATGTTATTTCGCCCGGTGCGATACTCTCATCCGTACGAAACGACAGTTGATCTTCTACAAGTGCTGTAAGCCCCATTAATTCCATATCAATATAATCAATCCAGGCTTGCGCTGAATCGTTGGGCCTGTCATAAATTATTGTCACTTCCGTGGTGTTATCGCCTGCTGCACACAGTGAATCAAAAACCACCAGCCTGTAGTGCATATAATTATCCTGGATTTTGATTGCGGTAATAGTTGTATAGTATTCCCCATTTATCTTTACAACAAAATGGCTTTCCTCAGTACAATTTGCTGCCAACGAAATCCTGAATTTGTTTTCATTGGTAAAAAGTGTGTTTTCTGTATTAAGCTGAATGGAAATGGAGTCGGCATCTTCAAAACTTTCGCCGAGCCAGTTTCTTCCAAACTTGGTAGGATTTACCAGATCAAGTTCGTGGTGAACGGGTTTGTTATAATACTCGGCTATAAACGTATCATCAAGATGGGAATCCTGCTCAACCTGAACCCTTAACCCATCCCCGTTACCTATGGTAAGGAAATAGAACGATTTTAAACTGTAGATGTTTTTTATGAAATTGAAATTCCCGGTTTCGTAATCAAAGTCCCAAACATCCGGTGATTGCCCATAAAAAAGGATCTGATCATCCGGGTCAAAACTTCCGTCATCTTCGCCAATTACTTTAATTGCGATGGGCTGAAGGTCTGTATAATACGGTTCGTCAAGGGATTCGGGCAACATACCCTGAGGATTTCCATAAATGGAGATTTTTTTGGGATCGGTGGCAGTTACATCAATACCAAAGGTTTCCAGATCGTTGTAGGAAATTCGATAAACACCTGTTTCATTAATAGCAATCTTGTACCAATCGCCATTTGACAGGACAGAGCTTTGTTGCGGAAACGTAAAAATTGGGATAAGAAGTAATACAATAAAAGCAAGCTTTTTCATAACATTGTTTTTGTTGGTTAATAAAATTAATGTTAATGTAATTTTTTGTCGATATATTATTGTTAGGTTAATCCATAAACGAATTATTTTTCACAATATTATACGCATCGGTTTAAAGCACAATTAGTAAGAAGGAAATCCTGGTTTTATGCCAGTACTATTTGGGGGGAGTATAAATTTGATTTTTTTAAATCCTGATCCCGGTCAATGTTTTCCAGAATAGGTATTTTGAACTCACAACTTCTATTTCACTCTGTTTGATATCAGTAACCTTTAAATTTTAAACCATCCCTTTTTCAGGGCCATACATTTTTCCATTAAGCCGTTTGGAAGGTGGTATTTTCCTATTATTTCATCAGCTTGTTGAGCATAAGCCCCTAATGTAATAAATATTATAATTGATATTAATGTACTTAGTTTTAACATTGTTTTGATTGTTTGATTTGTTATTATCCTGAGCATCCCGAAGGATATAATCTAGTAAAAAGATACTTCACTTTGTTGCCAATAACAATGTTTTATACAATCCTGTATATTAATGATTTATATTTTTCATGAAAGTTATACGTTATTTGAAATCGCAATTTGAAATAATCAAAATCCAAATAATACTTTTCCTTTGCGGCTTTGCGCCTCTGCGAGTAATTATTTTTATGGATTATTGAGATTTGGGATTTTTGTCCAATTACTATGTGTCCCGATAGCCATTGGGGCTTTTTCCGGGGGTGTTGGGTCTCAGTATGACAAGGGCTAACATTATGGACTCCCTTTATTTAATTCTAAACAGGGACTAGACCTGGAAATTATACTTTATCTTAGTGTAAATCATCGAGTTATCATCATAACTTGCAAGAAATGTCATGGTATTACCAAACTCTTCTCCATATATAAAATCGTTGTAATCCATAATGTATTTCTGAATAAACTGAGCACTTAGCTTTAGGCTTCCGATACCATAATCGAGACCAACAGCATAGTGCAAATAGTTTTTTTGAGTTAAAGCTCCAGCTGCCAAGTTGTGTGTGTGAAATATTTTTAAAATCTTAGCTTTTCCGTCATAATACCAAATCGGATAACTTCCACTTTTTCATTGAAATAAATATTGTAATAATCCATTCCACTGTAAAGTTCCACAAACAGGCCTATGTCCTCCAAAAATGAAGGGTGATAGAAAAAAGTAAAGTTCAGGTTGAGCCTGTTTGTTGTTATGGCACGCCAGTCATTAACCTTCCCAAACATCCACATGACCTCTGCTTTCATCGAGATGGAAGGGGCATTTTGCGTTTCTTGTTTTTTGTGAAGCGGGATCTTATAAATGGAAAATGCATTGTGCCACCTCACCATGCTGTATTTTCCATCCATCTCCTCCAATGACCACCCGGGTGGATGCACTTCAAGCGAAGTGCTATAAAACTGGGCTGCATTATAAGTTTCGTTAAACCTGTTGTATATCAATCCTGCCTGCACAAAGTTGGTAGCGAAATTGCCTGAGATTAGATTGATACTGTTGTCAGGTAAATAGAAATCACCTTCCTGCCCGTTGGAATGGTGGGCGAAGCGACCAAAAAGGGTGTATTGACTTTTAATGGGATTGGCTTCAAGCGCATAATAAATGGTAATTTGCGGAATATAGCTGGGAGTGCGCACCGGAAATGATTCTTCCTGGTACATACGCAGGATAATTTGGGGTGTGAGTACACCCATCAACCGGGCATTTTTACTTTTTCGGATAAAAAAATTGGGAACAATATTGGCTTCAAACCATAAGGGAGCCATGTTGCCAATGTCGGTTGGAAAAGTGATATAATTGTTAGTGTGGTTTACTTCGGCAATATCCGCCAGGTTAACAGGCTGAAATGGATTGACGTTTTCCTGTGACATCCCCTGAAGGAATGAGACAAATGCTAATAAAAGGACTATAATTTTTTTCATTTTAACGGTATAATGCGATTCCAAAACCTAATTCAATAATATCAGTAATCGGGATTGAGCTATTCCCTACCTTACTAGCTAAATACAATCCACGTGTGCCCAGGCGGGTGTAAATTGCTATGCCGGAAGCCGGGGTTTTCGATGCAAGCCACTTGGTTTTCAATTCAGCCCCATTAAAGACCCCGGCATTTCTTCCCGGCGACCACCAATAATATTCGGGAGGGTAATGCGAAGGCAGTTTTATCCAATATTCACTTCCAAAAGTGTGGTGAAGAAACCAACCGAAGTTGAGTGGAAGTAATTGATAATTTTCTGATAAGCGAATCCTGATGAGCTTGGCAGTAAATTGCAAACTCACACTATGCAAATCGTCGATTGAGATTCCTTTGGGTACATATCCATAGAAAAAAGTGGCGTCGATGCGATGATGGACAAAAGTATATCCAACACCGGCTGACAAAAAACCAATCCCTCCTGCAAATTGTAGTTTCACATAATCGGGCAATAGCCAATCATACTTTCCCTGGGGTGATTGTGCCTGTGTATTGTTAACGATAACCAGCAAACACAACAATAAAAACCAATGACTAAAATGCCTCATTTTCCACATATATTTCATCCCGATAAATTTTAACTGAAGTCATCATCCGGTGCTCAACACCATTTACGTTTACAAATGGAATACTGTCGGCAGTTGGATAGTACACTTCAAAATGATGTGAGTGGCCATGAACCGCCATAATTACATTGTTATGAGCAGATAGTATTTGATAAAAGCCCTCTGTTAATGCCGGATCAAAACCAATCCCTGGTGGCATATGAAAAACAATAACCGCCCTGGAAAAATCTTCCGAAGGTAAAAGTTGTTGTGATAGCCAGTCAAGATTAGGCACATTTCCATTGTAAGCAAATTCAAGACTATTCGTATTTAGAAATACAAATTTAATGTCCTGATAAACAAAACTGAAGTCAAGATCGCCAAACATAAGATTATAAGCCTCTAAGCCGTTACCAACCAAATCATGGTTTCCTATTGTTACCAGGTATGGGACTTCAAGATTTAACAAATAACTATTTCCCCAAAGGTATTGCTTCGGCAAGCCAAAATCAGCGATATCGCCTACGTGAATCACAAAATCAATGTTGGGTAATGTGTTTACTTTGTCAACAAAGTAGCCCAATTCATCAGAGTAATTGTGTGTGTCACCGGTAAAGGCAATTGTGATTGTGTCGCTTAGGTATGTCCTTAATAACCTATCCAGGTTGGTTGCATTAACATCTTTATTTTCGCCCTCAAAATCAATTTTATATGGCGAATAGTCAAACAACCCCTCACATGAAATAAGGAACATTGTACTAAAAAGCAATACTATTTTAAAGGGTGTCTTCATCCTTTTTGTTTACAGATAAATAATACTGACCAATATTTCTTTGTCGCCCTCCAAATCGAAGGATGCTTTACGAAAACTGGGACGATTGAAGATACTGATCGATTGGTAGTTTGAAAAGCCAATTCCCTCTTGAGGCAATATCAATCCTTTCTTTATTTTACCATCATTGTCTTCATCATGTAATATGTTTACTGCGTATTTCCCCGGTGGCAGGTTCTCGAATGTTACCGATGATGCCCCATTTATAATTTTTCCGGTCAGCTTTACCAAATACTTTTTATAGTGTTCGTCGGGGAATGCATCCTTTTGATTATACAATGCAAAAACTACCGTACCCTCAGAGTTGCGAAGTCCGTTCACATCAACTTTTAAAGAGAAGTCGGGTGCAAATACAGGCTCTTTAAATGAGCTAAGGAGGATTACTAAAAAGAATCCAATAAGAAGCAAACTGTTTTTGAATATCAATTTCATAGTTTATGTCAATTTATTTTAGTTTTTAGGTGTTCTGTTATTAATAAATATCTCTAAAGGTTTACGGTTCAGTCAACCCACTGAATGCTAAAAACCATATTTCATTGTAATATTTCCTACTTCTTGTACATATTGACCCTTGAATTCAGCCGTTCTTAATTTTTGACTTATGGAAATGCTGAATTTTGGCATCTCGAAATTCAGGCCAACATCATATAATACCGTTAGTCTCTCAATTTGATCCTTATCCAGTGTATATGCGCCAGTTTGGGCACTCATTTGATATATCAACCCTCCTTCCAATAAAGCATTACTTAACACAACCCTGGCGACAGGTCTCATGAAAACATATATTTGAAACTTTTTTTTAGAAGTACTTTGTGAATTGGAAGTGCCTTCAAAGTAATTATTAAATTTCCCTATTCTTAGCATAAAACCCACTCCTGCCGCATTATACAGTGTACCACTGAATGTTTCAACCACACCCACCAGCAATATACTTTTCGAGGGAAATAACAATTGCTTTTCGATGTTGATGTTATAATTTAGTATGATGTCGTTCGCTACCTGATTGTCCCAGCCTTGAGGTATGGTATAGTTGATTGCGCCATGAATCCAGGTTTGGCTTTCTTCGGCTAAACTCCAGGGGCCTATCACACCCAAAAACAGTTCTGTTGTAATCTTGATATTTTCAATCGGGTTGATTGATTGTAGCGAGTGTACAGCATATAAAGCCCCGGCATAGGGTCGATCGCCATATTGAATTTCACATATATCAATATGCTTAGGCGTAAACATAAATTGAGCCAGTCCCCAACCGTATACATTGTCATTTTCCGATATACTAAGTAAGAGGGAAGAGGGAAATTTTGGTTTCCTTTGCTTTGAATAAAAATAATCGATTCTTATGCCATTGGTATAATACCTGTCAGTGCCGGCTCCACGAAAATTGAGAAAATCATTGTCTAAAAAAACACGTACTGATTGTGGTTGATTAGTTGATTGCCCCACGAGGTTATTGCTACAAACAGATAGCACAATAACTGCGATAAATATTGAAGTCTTCCTAAATAACATACTCAGAATCTTTCTGTTAATCCATTAATTGTTTTTTTGATGATATAAATACTTTTTAATTTTTTTTATTTCGATCGCCCATCAGTTGTTTTACCGGCGAAACGTTCTTTAATACTGTCCACCACGTAATAAACCATCGGCACTAAATAAACCGTCAAAATCATAGATGACAGCAAACCGCCAATGATTACCCAGGCCAATCCGTTTTTCCATTCGCTGGCTGTGCCCCGTGCCAAAGCTATGGGTAACATGCCGATTGCCATAGCAAGGGTTGTCATTAAAATGGGACGCATACGCTCTTTGCCTGCAATGATTAGGGCTTCCTTGTAATGCTTACCCTGTGCTTTTAGCTGGTTGGTAAAATCCACAATAAGGATGGCATTTTTTGTGACCAGCCCCATGAGCATGATTAATCCTAACTGTGCAAACAAGGTTAAGTCGTTTAACGATAAATTCAAGGCCAGAAAAGCCCCGATACCAGCCACTGGGATAGCAAATAAAGCCACAAAGGGATAGATATAGCTATCGTAAAGGGCAATCATAATTAAATAGATTAGTATAAACGAAATCATCAATACCGAACCCAAAGCACCAAAACTTTCATTTTGCGTTTTGATATCTGCCCCCCAGGTTAATTTTACTCCTTCGGGCAAAGGTGTGGCTTTCAAATAGCTGATTGCTTCGTCGGCTAATGTACCCGATGGCCTTCCAAACGATTCGGATGTCAAAGTAACTGATGGTTGCCGGTCTAATCTTTCGAGCATCGAAGGCGAATTATCCTGCACTACTTCAGCAAATTGAGATAACTCAATAGGAATGTTCATTGGGTTTACGATAGAAATCCGCTGCACGTCTTCGTAATTTTTCCGATCAAATTCATCCAACCATATTCTAACGGGGTATTCTGTCCCATTTTCGGTTAGTGTAGCATCATCGTTTCCCGTAAAGGCCGTTCTCAAATTTAAACCTACATAAGCGGTTGTTAAACCCAGTCGCTGCATTTTATCTTTATCAGGAACCACCTTGTATTCCGGACTTCCTTCTTCTACTGATAACTGAACATTATCGGCACCCGGTATTTTTTCAACTATGGCTTTCAGTTCCTTGCCCGTTTTCATTACCAAATCCAAATCGCTTCCGCTTAATGTAATCTTTATTGGTGCTTGCTTGGGCAGCAATCCGAGTACAGCCATCGAAAAGTTTACTCCCGGAAACTCTTTTTTCAACTCCTCACGAAGCGATTTCATAAACGCCTCCGTTTTGATGTTTCTTTCCTTTTCAGGTTTAAGCTGAATAGTAAATTCAGATAAATTGGGCGAGCCAACCCCTAAACTCCCAATTCCCGTGCTTGGCCCGGCAATGTTACTGAAAAGGGATGCTACTTCAGGTTGTTGGAGAATGAAGTTTTCTACGTTCCGGGTTCTGATATTGTTCTCCTGAACAGTTGTTATTTTATCATATTCCAGGTTTAAGCGAAACTTCCCCTGGTCGCCTGTTGACATCATTTCTTTGCCAATAATGCCTTGTTTCATCATTACCCCGGTCATTACCAAAAGGAAAATTACTATCCCGGTAAAGATGAGTTTATGGCTGAGTACCCATTCCAATTGATGGCCATACCAATTGATGAATGCTGTTAGCTGTTTTTCAAACCACAACAAAAAGCGGTTCATGAAGTTGGTTGGTTGTAAATCTTCCTTTTTCCCGATTCGTGAAGCCAACCATGGCACTAATGTAAACCCAACCAATAAGCTGGTAAGTGTGGATGTTATTACGACGATTGAAAACTGCTTCAGCATATCTGCTACAAATACCTGCAAAAACAGGATGGGCAAGAACACAACCACATCAACCAGGGTAATTGAAATAGCTGAAAAACCAATCTCCATCCGCCCTTCCAATGAGGCAGTAACCTTATCTTTGCCCATATCAAGGTGCCTCTGGATATTTTCCAAAATTACAATGGCATCATCCACCAGAATTCCTATAATTAACGACATGGCCAACAAGGTCATCAGGTTTAGGGTGAAGCCCATCAACCACATCACGGCAAATGCGGTAATCAACGAGGTTGGAATTGCAATGAGTACAATTAAAGAGTTGCGGTAACTTCTTAAAAACAGGAACATGACCAATGAAACTAGTATTACCGCTAAAATCAGGTCATCAACCACTGAATTTACTGCTGCAATGGTCATGTCGGTTGAATCATCGGCAACAATAAATTTCACTCCGTATTTTGTATTGGCAGTTTCAATTTGAGTAAGTTTTGTATGAACCAATTTTGAAACTTCCACGGCATTGGCATCACCTTGCTTTTTTAGCATGAGGCCTATCCCATTTGCTCCATTGTAGCGGCTCACAGAACTTATCTCTTTTACGCCATCGATAACGGTTGCCACATCTTTTACATAAACCGGCATACCGGGTGCAGGCATTGCTACCTGAACATTCATAATATCGGCAACGGTGGCAAATTTTCCGGTTAATCGAACAGAGTTACTTTCTTTATCGGTTTGCGCTTTACCGGCAGGCAAATCAATTCCTGAGCGGTTAATGGCCTCAACAACTTGATAAAGTGATATATTATATAGTTTTAACTTATCCTGATTGGCCTTTACCTGAATTTCACGTTCTTCGCCGCCGAGCAGGGTAATTTCTGCCACCCCCTTTAATTGCTGGATTTGCGGAAGGTATTCATCCTTCATTTTCTGATAAAATTCTGTCGCGGGCAAATCGCTTGTTGCACTGATTGAAATAATTGGCAAATCATTTGGCGAAACCTTGCTCATTACCGGACTTTCAATTTCGGCAGGCAGGTCTTTGCGGATGTTGTCGATATAGCGCTGGGCATCCTGCATAGCTATGTTCAAATTCGTGCCGTATTTTAGGTTGGCAATAATAATTGAAGCGTTGGGCATCGACTTGGTTTCCAGATAGTCAACACCTTCGAGATTGGATAAGGCATCTTCTATTTTTCTGGAAACAGAGGTTTCTACTTCACTTGGTTCGGCACCGGGATACATCGTTTTGATGACAACAACCGGTTGGTTAAAGTCAGGCAGCAACTCATACCCCAGGTTTGTAAAGCCTATAATCCCCAACAAGGCAAAAACGCTGAAAAGCACAATAATCAGTGATGGTCTTTTGATTGAAATTTCTGTAATATTCATCGCTTTTTTATTTAAAGGTTACGTTGGCTTCATCGAAAAGATTGATAAACCCGTTGGTAATAATGACATCACCTTCGGTTAACCCGTTTGAAACCAACACTTTATTCTGAAACCGGGATGATATGGTTATATCCTGAAGTTTGGCGTTACCATTTTTTACAATATAAACCTGTGGTTGAATGTTAGTTCCAATAATAGAAGATGCAGGGATAATGATATGTTGTCCTACTCCATCGTTTTTCATCTGAACTTCTCCAAACATTCCTGATTTTATTTTTAAATCGGTGGTGTTGTTTACTAAAAACTGTACCGGGAAACTATTGCCCATATTGGCTTTGCTACCTGTCATAGTTACTTTTCCTGACAAAACAGTTTGCGGGTAAGCATCTGCGGTAATAGCATACTGTTGATTGGTTTCGAACTGACTTAATTCCTGCTCGGGTACATTAATGGTAAACTTTAATTGAGAAATATCAGTTATTTGAAGCAAGGGAATACCAGGTGCTGCAAAAGCTCCTTCTTCGGTCAGCTTTGCGGTAACAATTCCGCTAAAAGGTGCAACAATATTTGTTTTGTTGATCTGCTCAATTAAAGTGGCCTTTTGCACTTTAGCCGATTTTAAGCCTAATATCGTTTTTTCTAATTGAACACCCTGAATGGCATCGGCTTTGGCGAGAACGGTATATCGTTTTACATCGTTTTCCAATCCTTCAATCTGAATTTCTGCGGTTTGCAATTGCAGTTTCAGTAAGGAGTTGTCCAATTGTATTAACGATTGTCCTTTTTTAACCACACTGCCAAGATCTACCAATACTGAATTTATCTTTCCTTGAATTTCTGCACTGACTTTGGTTTCTTTATTGGATTCAAAAGTTCCCGTGTATGAAATATCGTTATTTACACTTTCAAATTTTAAAGTAATGGTCTGTACATTAATGGCCTGCTCTTTATCGTAATGATAAACCCTGCTTACCGTGGTTTCTTTATTGCTTCTCAACTGAAATACCACAAGGGCTATTAAAGCCAATGCTACACCTATATAAATTATCGTTTTCTTCATTTTCGTATTTTTTATTTTGTAATTGAAATATTTCCGGTTAATTTTTTTAATTCCAAATCGGCTTTCAGGTAATCAACTACCATCGACAAATACATTTGCTGAACCTGCCTAAGGTCGTTGTCAGCCATTAGAACATCTGTCAGAGTGGCCATTCCCTCTTTTTGTTGTAATACCAACTGCTGATATACATTGGTGGCCAGCTCTATTTGTCCGGCAGTATTTTCAATGTTTTTCTGACTGATGATCCTTCGGCTTTTGGCATTCATGACCAACATAGAGTTTTGGTCGGTTACCAATGCAATTTGCAATTCGCTGTTTTGAATTTCTATTTTTTTCTGATTAATTTTTCTTTTCGTAACCGTTCCATTAAACAGTGGATATGAAACCTGGATGCCGGCGAAACTGGTGGGGTAGAATTTAAGGAATTCATTGGGCTTTTTATCGTAACCATAACCGTTTTGTCCGTAGCTTCCATAGAGTGATACAGAAGGCAACCGTGAATTTTTCAAAGTCCTCAGTTCAGTTGTCAGTAGTTTATTTTGAGTTCCTGCCAGTTGCAGATCAACAAACAACGAACTTGGGTAATGGGGGTTGATGTGATATTGAATGTCTGATACGATGTCCATATGTTGATCGAACGGAATGCCCATCGAAAACTTTAAGGCATTCATTACCTGATTAAGATTGTTTACCGCCAGTTGTTGCTGCGTAATTAATTGCTCCAACTGCAGGGCTACTTTTTGTACATCCGTTTCTTTTGCCATCAACTGCTCATGCAGCAATTGAACGGTTTTAAGCAGTCTTGATGTGTTGATCATGTTGCTGTCGATAAAGGCCTTCTGATGAAAGATTATCTGGGCATTGTAATACAGGTTAGATACTTCAAAATACACCTGCTCTTCAGTTTTTTTGTGTTGAAGTTTGCTCAGCTCCATTGCTGTTTTTGTTGTCTGTATGGCACCATAAACCTGAGGATTGTAGATTGGCATGGCTACCTGGATATTAGCGTTGATGTTGTGAGGAACTCCCATTTGTATTTCTTTAAACTCGCCTTCCGGCCCACCAAAAGCCGATTGAGGCATAATCTGGTAGGGTTGTTCGAAAAAATACTTATAGTCGCCATTCAGGCTCACTTTGGGAATTAAATTGGCTCTGGCTTCAAGCTGTTTCTGACTGCTCATCTCCATGTTGTTGCGACTGATTTGCAAGTTCTTATTGTGCATCTGGGCTGTGTCGATACATTGCTGTAGTGTCCATACCTGTGCCTGAGCCGGTTTTGCAAACGTCAATCCGACAAACAGCAATAACAACACCTGAAGATAGTGAATGTTAACTAACTTGTGGGTAAAAAAAATTTCAGTTTTCATTTTGTAATTTTTTATTTATCAATAAACAGGAATTATTTTTTTCATGTCTTTAAGATTTAACTCCTGATATTAGTGCCTGAAACAGGGTTTCACCTTTTTCAAGCAGATTAAAATTGTAACTATTTTGCTTCC
>CALDOI010000215.1 GCA_937912115.1 uncultured Bacteroidota bacterium
GTTGCTAACGGTGTAATTACCATCAAGATCAGATGCAGCACCAATGGAAGTGCCCATAATCATTACAGTGGCACCTATAAGTTCTTCACCGGTTTCGCCATCAATAATTTTACCTCGTAAAGTTCCACTTTGTGCCACTATCAAAAGTGATATTATTGTTAGAAGAACTGTAGAAAGAATTTTTCGATACATAATCGTAATTGGTTATGATTAATTGGTTTTAATAAAATAGCTAAAGTGACCATCGTAAAATAGTCACTTTAGCATCGGAATTAATTATTTTTATTATGATAAACTATAAGTCTAATTGCCCATGTATTTTGAAATAAGAGTCCATCCCTGAGCCCAATTTGTTCCTTGGTTGAATGCTCCTTTGTAACTCACTGTTTGAAAGAAATTATCTACTGGTATTGTTGCCATATTTCCGCTAACATCGTTAGTTGGAATAATGTTAAATACTTCTGTTGTTACCGTAAAACCAGGATCGTAAACTTCGTTTCCTTCTGCTGTAAAGTGCGCTGCAACTAAACCATTAGCTTCTTCAGCTACCATCGGATCTACATCATCTGCAGCAGAAATAGTAAATATTGGATCAGAACTAATGCTGTAGAATAGGTTATTTTTAAGTGTTAATTCATCAGCACCAAAGCGAGTATAGCTACATTCGCCTGATAGTAGTTCAATGTCAATTCCCTTTTCCTGACTATAGAAAATGGAGTTAGCATAGTGTCCACCAGCATTATCACGGAAGGTAATAACTCTTTTTCCTGCTCCATCACCACGACCAAGATATGTTACATTATATATTTGAGGTATTGCATATGGTATTCCTGTTTCAGGATCGGTACCACCATCATGCTCGCCTAGTCGGTCGCCACGATCGAAACCTTGAATTGCTGCCCAAAATTGCCCCATTCCTCTGTATCCCTGATCATAATCATATGAATCATCTCCACAGAAAGCAACGATAATATGGCTTAGTTGTGGTTTCCCTCCGAAAAATTCAACACCATCATCTTTATTTGATATTATTTCGATATAATCAAAAATGGTAGCGCTACCAACACCACCCAGGGTAAGTCCGTTAATTTCATTTCCTTCACCAATATCAGTACCACCGTGACGGATAGAGATATACTTTAGCACACCTGAATTATCTTCATCGTTAGTGCCACCGTAAATGCCTCTTGGTTCTGTTTGTGGTATTCCTTCAATTTGTTGCTCGTTAGGAACAGTATTTAAAACGGCATGTCCAAGTACTATTACGCCGCCCCAAAGACCATCGTCTAAATCAGCAACAGATCCTTCAAGGTCATCAGCTTCAGCTGTGAAAATAATTGGTAGTTCGGCAGTGCCTTCAGCCATAATTTTTCCACCACGAGCAACTATTAATGCTGATGCATTTTCTCCTTGTCCTGCTCTGCCTTTGATAATTGTTCCTGCCTCAATAGTAAGTGTTTGGCCATCATTTACGAACACTAAGCCTTGAAGTACATAAATATTGTTTGCAGTCCAGGTTGTTGTACCTGTGCCATCACCTTTATCTTCTATAAGGATAATATTGCCATCAAACGATGCTTCTTGTGTTTGATCAGCACTCATTGCTTTAGCAGACTCATTATATATGCTTGTTGCAGATGCTGGTTTAACCACCAATGTTTCATCTCCTGAAGGGTAATCAGACATTACTAAGTTAATAACTGCAATTGATTCACCAGCAGTATGGCTAACTGTCATTGATTCAATAGTGGCAGACCCACCGTTAATTGATATTGCAAATGATGCATCATTTAGATTACCTGTTTTGTCATTTTGCGCATAAACTCCCTGACTAAAAGCAAGTGTTGCAGAATAATCTTTTTCATCACCCGATATTGAAATACTACTCATAGTAGGTGCTGCTGGTTCTGGATTATCATTTTTATTATCACATGAAGTAGTTCCCAACAATATAATTGCTGCAAAGGCAGCTAATAGATTAATTTTTTTCATTTTTAGTTTTTTAATTAATGTATGTTTTATTTAGTTTGATTAATTAATGCGGCAAAAATAGAGATGCAATAAGAACTTAGTATTACCCTAATATTAAGTAAATGTTAAGTGTGGGAAGTATGAAGAAATGCTAATGGTATATGCAGCAATAACAAATGTAATTTATTATTATCTTTACTAAATTAAATGTAGTTTTAACTTTTAGATATAATTCATATTATTTAACGTAATAATATTACCATGAGATTAACAGTTTTAGGAATTATGGCTTTTATTGTTCTTTCATTCACATCATGCCAAAAGAACACGGATAAAGTAACAGATGCTGATTTAATTCAGGCTATTCAGAACGCTACAAATAAGCAAAGCATTGAAGTTGCTGAACTACCTTCATCTTCTAAAATAACTTTGGATAATGATTATGCCAACAATTACATTGATCTTGCGAAGCTTGCCCCCGAACTAGGATATGAAGTTGATTTGAGAAAAGCAGAAGGGTACAAAGAAAGTGAGAAGTTTCAAACCTATTTCGACCTTAGCGGACGTGAACTAAAGGTTGATGATGGCAAAGGTGGTGATGGTACCAAGGATGACAAAAGTGATAACTATAAACGAGATTGTTTCGAGTTAATATACCCTGTGACCTTTATAATGTTTGATGAATCTGAAATAATCGTTAACGGAAAAGATGATGCTGATGGATGGGGAGAAATAAAGGCATGGTATGAAGCTCATCCTGATGTGGCTCAAAAACCAGCTCTTAAGTATCCAGTTGATATTAAATGGAAAGACGGTACTGTCACCACAATTACTGGTAATGAAGAAATGCGAAGGGCTAAAGCAAGTTGTGATTAATCTGATTTCTATTCTTGAAAAATTATTTATTTTCTAATAAAAAAAGGTGACCTAAAATAAATAAGTCACCTTTTTTTGCTTTATAAAAAGGAAATCAATCGTAGTTTTTTTCGGAAATAAGTTTGTTGTTTTCGTCCCACATATACCAGTTTCCTACTTTTTTACCATGGTCGTAATTCATTTCATAGCGCTTATTTCCATTGTCATCATAAATCATCCATTTGCCATGTTTAAGATCTTTTTCGTAGTGAGCTTCTGCAGTTTTTTGTCCGGCTAAATTCCATGTTAACCATGTACCTGCTTTAAATCCATCAGTATATTCACGCTGTTCTTTTTTCTTATCCAATGAATGATAGTAGATGGATGTGCCATTTTCCAGCCCATCTTTGAAGTGTCGTTCTGATTCCAGGCTACCATCCTCAAAATAATTACTATGGATACCTGTAAAAAGCTTACCATCTTTGTAGTATTTGCCGTCTTCATTTTTTTCCAAATCCTGTGCAAATGCACCTTGAATTGCAATAACCAAAGTTATTAATAATACTATTTTCTTCATTGTTTCGATTTGTTACAAAGATAGTGATTACGATGTAAATTTCAAAAAAAGGTAAATAAAAAAGACAAACTCTTATGAATTTGTCTTTTTTTTTATAAATTTTAAGTAAACCGTTAACTACTCATTATCAAGTTTAATTTCGAGTCCCTTAGTTTCACTTTTACAGTCAACTTCAATACTTGAATTATTATAAGAAATTAGGCTTGTATTGATTTTATGGATCCCGGGAATCACATTGTTTATTTCAAAGTTACCATCAAGGTCTGAATAAATAACTGTTTCTTCGAATTCAATTTTTACTCCAGCTAATGCTTCTCCAGTTATTTTGTCGAGAATTTGACCCGATATAGTTGTCGTTGCGGCAACAGTAGCTTTTTCATTTGAAGCAAACATTATTGTTGATGTTATTAAGATTACGGCTATTAGATTTAGTGCTTTCATGATTTCTGTTTATTATTTTTAAGCAAATTAACTGCAAAAAGTTTTATTTTTGATTAAGCCAAAGTTACGTTTATGTTAACTTAATGTTAAGTGTAGAAAGTGGGCTTTGGTAGTATTCTGTACAATTACCTAACTCTCTACTTAGTAAGATATTTATCAAATAATGTCCAACCTTGCACCCAGTTGGTTTCCGGATTTATTGCACCCTTATAGTTAACTTGTGTAAACCAAGGATCAACAGGCGGATCAGCCATGTTTTGTGATACGTCGTTGGTAGGTGTTACATTAAATGAAGTTCCTCTTATACTGAAACCAGGATCGAGTAATTCGTTTCCTGCGGTGGTGAAATAATGACCTAGCTCAGTATTTGCATTAGCCTCATCATTAGGAATTACATCGCTACTGGCCGAAACTGATAAAAAAGGAATCTCTGTCATAAAAAAGATATTATTTTTTATTGTCATGTCTTCGCTTAGGAATCTATTATAAGAGCTTTCGGTTACAAGCATCTCGATATCAATACTCTTTTGTTGGTTGTAAAAGATGGAATTGGCATAATGGCCACCTGCGTTATCTCTAAAAGTTATAATTCTCTTACCTGCATCTTCACCTCTTCCAAAGTATGTGGCGTTATAGATTACTGGACGTGAGTATGGTGTTCCGGTTTCCGGATCAGTTCCACCATCATGTTCAGCCAAACGATCACCCCTGTCGAATCCTTGTATTGCCAACCAAAACTGGCCTGTGCCGTGATATCCTTGATCATAATCAAAAGAGTCATCTCCACAAAAAGCTACTAAGATATTTTTTAAACGTGGTGCTCCACCAAATATTTCTACGCCATCATCACGGTTGGCAAAAACTTCAATATATTCAATAGTCGTTTGGCTTCCAACAGCACCGAGGGTTAACCCGTTAATTTCATTTCCCTCACCAATGTCAGTACCACCGTGACGTATAGAAATATATCTTAGTATCCCCGAGTTATCATTATCGTCATTACCCCCATAAACTCCACGTGGTTCTGTTTGAGGTATTCCTTCAATTTGTTGCTCGTTGGGTACTGTGTTAAGCGTTGCATTTCCAAGTAAGATTACGCCCCCCCATAGTCCATCATCGAGATTAGCAACCGATCCATTTAGATCATCTGATACAGATGTGAAAATAATTGGCTTTTCAGAAGTTCCTTCCGCAATTAGTATACCATTTCGGGCTACAATTAAGGCCGAAGCGTTTTCACCTTGGCCGCCTTTACCTTTTACAACTGTTCCGGGTTCAATTGTTAATGTTTGTCCATCATTTACAAAAACAAATCCATCCAAAATATAAATATTATTTGATGTCCAAGTGGTAGTGCCGGTTCCGGTTCCATCGTCTTTTACGATTATTGTTTCGTGTGATGTTCCATTAATTGCAATTGATTTGGTTTGCAATTCGCTCATTGCCACGCCATCGAAGTTGTAAATACTGGTTCCATTTTTAGGTTTAACTGTTATAATATCATCATTCGAAGGTGTGTTTTCAAATGTTACTTTGATATTTGCCGTTTTTTGTGAAGCCGAATGAGTTACAATAAAACTATTGGTCGAAATGATTGCTTCATCAAGTAGAAGTGTAAAGTTATCTCTTGTTAGTTCGCCTGTTTTATTTGTAGTACTGTAAACGCCCTCGCTAAAACTTATTGTAAGATTATAAGTTAAATCACTTCCGCTAATGGACAGCGAATTCATAAACGGGGCATTGCCAGCCGGTTCGGTATTGTCATCTTTCTTGCAGGATATTGTTATTGTGGTAATAGTTACTATTACGAGTATTATATTTATTAACGCTTTCATATATCAATTTTTTTTGCAAAAATCGACATCAAGTATTAAGTGATTATTAAACTAATATTAAATAAAGGTTAACTTTACTATGCCTCTGGTTGATGTTGAGGGCGCAATAAATCGTTAATGGTTTTTACCGGATTAAATGTAATAATTGGGGCTTCTACAAAAACAGTAATCCAGTCAGCCATAGCTCCATTCCAAAGACCTGGTAATTCCTGGGCTTTAAGCGATTGACCGTTTTGAGATTTTAGTGAAACAAAACCTGTTAGAGGATCAACAAATTCTTTAAGATCAAAATTTTCGCCTTTAAAATTCTTTACTCCACAAACCAGATCAACCGGATTAAAGTGAGTTGATTTTGATACAATTTCTTTTTGAAGTTCATTGTTCATATCCATTTGCGACGACTCAACAATTTGAAGCGATTTATTGTCATCTTCATCAATAACCCAAAACGGACCACCACCCGGCTCGCCTTCGTTTTTTACCATACCACAAACACGCATTGGCCTGTTAAGCTTATTATAGAGAAAATCAATTTTTTCCATTTCGTCATAACCTTCGTAGGCATCGGGTATGAATATCATCAGATCATTTTTAGCAAATTCGAGGATCTGATTAAGCTCTTCTTCCGTTGCATTTCCGCTGTCGAGTATATCGAGATAATTAAAGGTTTGGGATTGTAGTTTTAGTAGAAGGCCACCAATTACTTTTTTATATAAATAAGTTGTATCGCGTAATCTGTCGGGAACTATATTATCGATGTTTTTCACGAAAACAATTTCACCTTTCAGGTCATTTAAATTTTCAATTAATGCTCCATGACCACCCGGTCTGAAAAGTAATGATCCATCATTGTTTCTAAATGGTTCATTTTCCGGAGTTACTGCAATTATGTCAGTGTAAGGCTTTTGCTGAGAAAAATCCACACGATAGTTTACTGCATACTTTTCTTCATATTTACCTTTCTTTCTCTCAACCTTTTTTACAAATTTATTTTGGTGTTCGGGTGAAACAGTAAGGTGAACACGGGAAATACGATCTTTATCTGTGGAGTAATTAGCGCCCTCAACTAAATGCTCCTCAACAGAAGTTCTTGGCTCATCGGGGTAATCGTGAAATAACAATAATCCCTTTGGAAAGCTAGCATAGTTCATTCCTTTTTCTGTGATGAAATAATCAAGTATTGGGTTGAAATCATATTCGCTAATAAGTTTGTCTAGTTCCAGACCATCATCAGCCATAAGTTTCTTCAACTGACCATAAAATGCAAATTTATTTATGTTTGTAAAGAAATAATGAACAGAGTTAAAACTTTGATCAGAATTGTACTTTTCTATATTTTCAATAGTATTATTATACGATTGCCTGAATTCAAAAAGATGTTTAAACATCCTGCTTGCAGCCCCGGATGCAGGAACAAATTTCAGGATTTCATAATCCTTATAATTATCATCAAAATAATCGGCAAGTTCTTTCACTTCTTCTTCGGTGTAACTGTTTAGTCCGTTGCCGGGAGTTGCCGGAGCGTATAGGTTTATGTATGGAAACCCAACTTTGAAGTTGTCAATCTGGGTTTCAATTTTTTCGGGAGTTAACCCTTTATCGGTAATTTGTGTTAAATCTTTTTCTGTAAACATCTGGTAATTAATTTGGGGATAAAATTAGAAATTTCTGTTTAGATAATAAGGGGTATTCAAAAAAAGCCAGAGATTTAATGAATAAACCTATCTTGAATCTGATAAACAGGGATAAAATAAAAGGAATTAATTTTTAACCTGTTTTATATTTTGATTATTTTTGCACCTCCGAAATTTAGCCCAGGTGGCGGAAATGGTAGACGCGCATGGTTGAGGGCCATGTCTTCGTAAGGAGGTGCAAGTTCGATTCTTGTTCTGGGCACTAGTTGATTGATTATTTATTATTGAATATTTATTATTTGGAATTGGCTATTATTAATTACTATCTACACTCAATAAACAATTGCAAATAATCAATAATAAATGGAAGCCCAAGTGGTGGAATTGGTAGACACGCTACATTCAGGGTGTAGTGACCGCACGGTCGTGAAAGTTCGAGTCTTTTCTTGGGTACTTTTTTTCAAATCAATTTTCAAGTAAGACTTAAAGTGGAGAATTAAGAGAGAAATTCTACTGGTTAAACAACAAATTTATTATGAATTCAAAGATAGAATAATTGCTACTACGTCACTTGTTATGTTGCATAATATAAAAATAAAATGAAAACAATAAATAATATATTTGAATATGAGCTTATTAATATTGGGGAGTATAGGATAAGAGTTTATACGTTAGCAATTGTACTATTAATCTTTATTATTACTAAAGTTATATTATGGTTAATTAGTAAAACCCTTTTTCGTAAATATAAGTCTAAAAAAATTGATGAAGGGAATGCTTACGCGCTATTTCAAATTATTAAGTATATAATATGGGTAATAGCTATTGGTTTTATTTTAGACACAATTGGAATTAAAGTAACAATTCTACTTGCAGGGTCAGCAGCATTGCTGGTAGGAATTGGATTAGGATTACAACAAACTTTTAATGATGTCATATCTGGCATTATACTGCTGTCTGAAAGGTCTGTAAGAATAAATGACATATTAGAAATTGATGGAGACATTGTAAGGATTCAAAATATCGGAATTCGGACCTCCAAAGGGTTAAATAGGGACGAAATTTCAATCATTATTCCCAACTCATTAATTACAACAAATAAAGTGATAAATTGGAGTCATCAGACTAAAAAAACCCGTTTCAAAATTAATGTTGGAGTAGCCTATGGAAGTGATGTCGACCTGGTTATTAAAGTGTTGGAGGAAAGTACTCTTGAGCACCCTGATATTTACGATAAAACATCTATAGAAGCACGATTTGTCGATTTTAATAATTCATCTTTAGATTTTCAGGTGCTATTTTTCAGTGAAAATGTTTTTAGAATAAACAAAGTAAAGAGTGATATTAGAAAAATTATTAATCGTAAGTTCATAGAAAACAATATTACAATACCATTTACTCAGATGGATTTACATTTAAAATCTAATAGTACTCTGCTCTCAAAAGATTAATGTATGAATATTATTGGAAGAATAGATAAGGCAGACTTTCCCGAATTATCTCTGTCAAATATAAATATCAAGATAGATACTGGTGCTTATACATCTACAATACACACCCATCATATAAAAGAAGTTATTATTGATGGAGAAAAGCATATCGAATTCCAGCTTATGGATCCATCCCACTCAGAATACAGAGACGAAACATTTAAAACTAAACGCTACAAAAAGAGAAGAGTAAAAAACTCATTCGGAAAATCAGAACAGAGATTTGTTGTTGAAACAATTATAGTAATTTTTAATGAAGAATTACCAATTGAGTTATCCCTCAGTGAAAGAAGCGACATGAAATACCCAATACTGATAGGAAGAAAATTGCTGAATAGAAGATTTATTGTTGACACGTCAAAGCAAAATATTTCTTTCAAACAAAAAAGCAGGAGAAAAACAAAGTCGAAACTAATAAAAAAAATATAGAAATGAAAATTGCAATATTATCAAGAAACTCAAAGTTATATTCAACCCGTAGACTAGTTGAGGCGGCACAAGAAAAAGGACATGAAGCCATAGTTATAGATCATTTAAAATGTATTATTGAACTTGAAAAGAAAAATCCTAAGATATTCTACAATGGAATATATTTGGATGATATTGATGCTGTAATACCGAGAATTGGAGCCTCTGTAACTTTTTATGGAACTGCGGTTGTTCGACAGTTTGAAATGATGAAGGTATTTACCGCCGTTGAATCACAAGCATTGGTAAGATCAAGAGATAAATTAAGAAGTTTGCAAATACTAGCCAGAGCAGGAGTTGGATTGCCTAAAACTGTTTTTACTAATTATGCCAAAGATGTGGATCATGTAATCGAATCAGTTGGAGGAGCTCCTTTGGTATTAAAGCTATTGGAGGGGACACAAGGATTGGGAGTTGTATTAGCTGAAACGCATAATGCTGCAAATTCTGTTATTGAGGCCTTTAATGGTTTAAAAGCCAGGGTTATCGCACAACAGTTTATTAAAGAATCGGGAGGGGCTGATATTAGAGCATTTATTGTTGACGGAGTTGTAGTTGGAGCAATGAAACGACAAGGCAAAAAAGGGGAGTTTCGTTCTAATTTGCATAGGGGCGGAAGCGCAACACTAATTGAGCTTACTGATGAAGAGGATACAACAGCATTAAAGGCGGCAAAGGCTATGGGACTTGGTGTTGCCGGAGTTGACATGCTGCAATCATCAAATGGCCCATTAGTACTGGAGGTTAATTCATCACCTGGATTAGAAGGAATTGAAGCTGCAACAAACAAAGATATTGCAAAAGAAATTATAAGATATATTGAAAGAAATGTCTAAGGATGATTTTCAAATTCTGGGTAGAAAAATAAAAAAGGGAGAGAGGGCAACCCTTGAATTAGAAGTAGCAAAACTACACACCAGAAATAGCATTAAAATAACCATTATTGTTGAAAGGGCAAAAGTTGATGGCCCTACCATACTTTTTATGGGCGGTGTTCATGGAGACGAAATTAATGGCGTTGCAATCGTTCGTGATATCATTCGAAAAAAATATAATAAACCCAAGATAGGGACTATTATTTGCATTCCTGTTTTTAACGTTTTTGGTTATTTGAATCTGACAAGGGAATTTCCCGATGGGCGAGATTTGAACAGAATGTTTCCCGGTTCGGCAAATGGATCATTGGCTAGTCAGTTTGCATATCAATTCACCAAAGAGATAGCCCCTCTGGTTGACTATGTTGTTGATTTTCATACCGGTGGCTCTTACAGGGAGAATTATCCCAATGTAAGATGTGTTTTGCGAGAAGAAAAAGCAAATGAATTGGCAAGGGTTTTCGGGGCACCATTTATTGTTAGTTCTGAATATATTTCAAAGTCAATTCGTGAAATGATTCATAAAATGGGGAAGACTATACTACTCTACGAAGGAGGAAAATCAAAAAACCTGGATGAATATGTAATAAGTTGTGGCGTTGAAGGAGCACTAAATGTATTGAAACATCTGGGTATGCATAGTGGCGAAATTAATCTAAAAAACAAACCGGTTGTAATTCATAAAGCCAAATGGATACGTGCTCCTTATTCAGGAATACTTCGTCTTCATATAAAAAATGGAAGTTGGGTAACTAATAAAACCATTCTGGCTGAAATAACGGATCCATATGGTGAATTTCAAAAAAAAGTTACGGCTCCCTTTGACTGTTACATATTCGGTGTAAATACTGCACCCATTGTTAACAAGGGAGATGCATTGTTTCATATAAGTATTGAAACAGACCAAAACAGTTTGTAACAAATAATAGAAATTAGTTTATTTATAGCAATGAATGATATTTATATTTGGGTTGGAATAGCTTTTTGTTTATCACAATCGGCAATGTTTTCAGGCTTAAATCTTGCATTTTTTTGTTTTACCCGGTTGCGACTTGAAATTGAGGCAGAAAGTTCCCATTCGAAGGGGGCTATGAAAGTGCTTAATATGAGGACAGATTCCAATTTTCTGCTGGCAACCATATTATGGGGAAATGTTGGCATTAACGTACTGCTTACTTTACTTTCCGATTCTGTAATGGCAGGCCTGATATCGTTTACCTTCTCTACTGTTGTGATAACCCTTTTCGGGGAAATCGTACCACAGGCCTATTTTTCAAGAAATTCATTAAAAATGGCTTCCCTTCTAAGTCCGGTTTTACGGGTTTACCAATTTTTACTTTATCCTGTTGCCAAACCCAGTGCATTGTTGCTTGATGCATGGTTAGGTAGAGAATCCGTTGAATATTTTGCCGAGAATTATATTAAACTGTTTCTTAGGAAACATGTGGAAGGTGCTGATAATGAAATCGATTTTATTGAGGGAACAGGGGCAATTAACTTTTTATCGCTGGACGATGAGCCAATTGAAAAAGATATTGTATTATATTGGAGCGTGATATCAAACGCATAATAACCGGGGCTGATATTTTTGGCAGATTATTAAAGGGAATTTAATATGTTAGCTTTTCGAAATCTATTTTTGCAGTAGATATTGAAAGGAAAACAGATAATCTTCTTAAAAGAATAAATTATGGCTAGATTTCTAAAAAAACATAAACAGGAAATAGGAAGATCTCCTGATGAATTACTGTTTTATGGTGAAAGAAAAATCGAGAATGTGTTTCTGCGAATCATTGATTTTGACCCCAATAATCTAACAGAGGATGCAGTAAGTACTGTTAATGATATCCTAAAATATCAAGACAAAGATTCGGTTACATGGTTTAATATAGATGGTCTCCATAATATTGCCATTATGGAAGAAATAGCCAGAGGATTTAAACTGGATAACCTTATCCTTGCAGATGTAATGAGAACTCAATCCAGACCAAAAGTTCAAGAGCATGATAACTGCATTTTTGTATCGATTAAAATGCTTCGATTTGAAGAAGAAACAGATAGGGTTAGGGTTGAGAATTTAAGTTTGATTATCACTGAATCGGTATTGATAACTTTTCAGGAGAGAAAAGGTGATGTTTTTGAGCCTGTAAGAGAGCGGATTAGGAAACAAAAGAAAAGAATACGTAATTCAGGCACTGATTACTTAACCTTTGCATTACTTGATGTTGTTATTGATAACTACATTTATATTATCAGTGTTCTAGGTGATAAGATTGAAACATTGGAAGAAAACCTTCTTCTGGAACCAACTCAGTCTGTTATTGAAGAAATAAACAGATATAAGCGCGAGTTAAATTACCTTCGTAAAAATATTAAACCGGCAAAGGAAATGATTTTGAATTTGGTGAAAATCGAATCTGAGTTTATCCATGAATCAACAGATGTGCATTTTAAGGAATTGCTAAATAACATCAATCATGCAAGCGAATCATCCGATAGTTATAGGGAGATTTTGTCTGACCAACTAAATATTTATCACACAACCATTAGTAGCAAACTAAATGATATCATGAAGTTTTTAACTGTGTTTTCAGTTATTTTCATCCCCCTCACTTTCATTGCCGGAATATATGGAACTAATTTTGACTTTGTTCCTGAACTGCACTACAAGTATAGCTATTTTATAATGTGGATCGTTATTATTATTGTAGCCCTTGGAATGTTAATTTATTTTAAAAGAAAAAAATGGCTCTGATAATAACTACTTACAATAATGGATAACAATAATCCATTGTGTTGATATCATTTATAAGTTACTTGTCATTGAGATATGCATATAATTGGGTGTTAGATGTATAAGTCCTTCTTGTGTAAATATCCAAACTATTTTAAGTTTACAAAACACATAATGTAATTCTAATAGAAAAGAGTCCATATTACACATCTTTTTATTCATATTACATATTATCCATATTTTTGTACTGTTTTTTAACCAATAATAAAACAAATGAATATGACTCACAAAACGTTAATTACAAGTTTTATTGCATTATTTTTTATGGTAACGGGTATTGCCCAAACTGATGAAAGTTATTATATAAGTAAAACAATAAATAGCACATTTGAAGAAGCATCAGAAAAAGTTAAATTAGCATTAAAGGAACAAGAGTTTGGTGTAATTACTGAAATAGAAATGCATGAAAAACTAGCTGAAAAAATCGTTGATGTTGACATAAAACCATATAGAATATTAGGGGTTTGTAACCCAAAATTTGCGTATGAAACAATTAAGGCTGAAGAAAATATAGGACTTTTTCTGCCTTGTAAGGTACTGGTGAAGTATATTGATGAAAATACAACAGAAATTGTAATGGTTAATCCTTCCTCCTTAATGAAAATGCTTGGTAACGAAGACCTAATGAAAGTAGCTGATGAAGTAACAGTAAGATTTAAGAAAGCTATGAAGACAATCAAATGAGAGCTGACCTAGGAAAGGTTGCCCGATCTATGTTTAAGGCATCTTTATTACTCAATTGGAAGGGAACACCAATA
>CALDOI010000216.1 GCA_937912115.1 uncultured Bacteroidota bacterium
CACCCATTAACAATAATGCAATTTGCGACATTGGAGCTAAGTCGCCGGATGCACCAACAGATCCTTTACGGCAAACATAAGGAGTAACCCCTTTGTTTAGCATCTCAACAAGAGTTAATGTTATTTCAGGACGTATTCCAGAGTTACCGTGAGCATGTACATTTATTCTGCCTAACATAGCACCGCGAACATAATCTTCGGGCATGGCATCACCAATGCCTGCTGCATGGTTGTATATGAGGTATTTCTGGAAATCTTCCACTTGATCATCATCAAGTACAACCTCTGAGAATTCACCAATTCCTGTATTTACACCATACATAATTTCGTGTGCATCTATCTTTTTCTCTAGCATCGCACGGCATGCTACAATACGAGATAATGCATCAGCATGAAGTTCAACCTTAGCACGATTACGGGCAACATCAACCACTTTCTCGATGGTTAACCCTGAACCTGTTATTATTATTGTCATAGAGTTATTTTTTTAAAAAAAGCGAAATTATAAAAAAAGATGACCAATTTGTTATTTATTTAACAGGAAAAAGGGTTTTTGTATTTACCCTATCTCGTGTTTATTTTCGATTGCTTTGTTTAAAAATGCTACTTTTGCTGGCTTAAAATAAGCAGTTATGAAGAATGAAATTCAACATGTATTTTTTGATTTAGACCGTACTTTATGGGATTTCGAAAAAAGTGCCGAAGAAGCTTTTGAAGAAATTTTTAATACACATAAACTACTCGAAAGGGGAGTCCCCTCTGCAAAGGGATTTCATGATGCATATACCATTCATAACGATAAGCTTTGGGATTTATACCGTAAAGGAGAAATTAAAAAAGAGGTGCTAAGAGGTTTAAGGTTTAAATTAACGGTTAACGACTTTGGTATTGAAGATAGCAAGTTGGGTGAATTGATTGGTAATGACTATGTTAGATTAAGTCCATTGAAGGTAAATTTATTTCCTTATGCAATTGAGGTTCTTGAATATCTTGATCCCAATTATACTTTGCATATTATTACCAATGGCTTTTCTGAAGTACAAGATATTAAACTGAGGGAATCGGGGATGGATAAGTACTTTGTTGAAGTTATTACATCGGAGGAGGCAGGTTATAAAAAGCCAAATCCTAAAATATTTAATTTCGCCTTTGAGAGATCAGGAGCCAAGGCCGAAAATAGTATTATGATTGGTGATGATTACGAGGTTGATATACTTGGGGCAAGTGATGTTGGTATGAGGCAAATATTTTTCGATCCAAATAGTAGTCATAAGGGTAATGGAAGTACATACTCTATTACCAGCCTGAAGGAAATAATGGGAATATTATAAACTGGTAGTTGGATAATTGGTCACTAGATAATTGGTTAATTAGCCACTAGATAATTTGTTATTGGGATTATTTACTTAGAAATAAGCAAGAATAGTTTTCTGAGCATTAACTTTATCGCCTATCTTAACGTTTACTTTAGCATCTATGGGGATGAAAAAATCAACTCGTGACCCAAATCTGATAATTCCAAATTCATCTCCTTGCATTACGGCATCATCCTTTCTAGCATAGCTTATTATTCTACGAGCCATAACACCTGCTATTTGTCTAAGTAACACAGCTTTTTCATTTGAGTTTTCAACAACAATGGTGTTTCTTTCGTTGTTAGTTGAAGATTTGGGATTGTATGCTGCCAGATATTTTCCCTTATGGTATTTTGTATAAATAACTTTTCCGCTAATTGGATACCAGTTAACGTGTACGTTAAATGGCGACATGAAAACGGAAATCATAATCCTTCTATCATTAAAGAATTCATTTTCAACTACTTCTTCCACCGCAACAACTTCCCCATCCGCGGAAGAAAGAATAGTGTCTTCATTTAATTTCACAGATCTATGAGGGACTCTGAAAAAACTAATAGTCCATATTAACTCAACGGATAATCCGAGATAAATAATTATTTGTAGTTGCCACCACGGGACAAAATGCCAGACAATCAAGCATAATAGAGTTAATACTAAAATGGTTACCAGAATTGTTTTATATCCTTCTTTATGAAGATGCATATCTATATCAAATTAATAAAAACAAAAACCATGGGGATAGCAAATAGTACTGCGTCAAATCTATCCAGTACACCGCCATGACCGGGGAATAATGTTCCCGAATCTTTAATTCCGGCATTGCGCTTTAACAGCGATTCTGCCAGATCACCTATTGTTCCGCTAATAACCATTATTACAGCGAGTATCATCCACTGAGTTAAATTAAGTTGATTAACAAAAATGGATAATATATAAGCTGCTATTATGGCGAACACTAATCCTCCAACTGTTCCTTCCCACGTCTTCTTTGGCGAAATGCGTTCAAAAAGTTTATGTTTTCCAAACATGCTACCAATTAAATAAGCAAAAATATCGCTGGTCCAAATCAAAACAAAAACCCCAATAAGGATTCCGGCACGTGGTTGATCGATCGCTCCCGTGTAGTACAATGCATTCATCAATCCAAAAGGTAGAGAAACATAGATGTAACCAGTTAATATGATTGCAATATTTTTCCATTGAGGGTTTTTCTTTCTAAAAAGCTCAATGGCAATTTGAATGAAAAATAGAACAAAAATAATTGCCGTATTTCTTATATCAATATAACCCAGGCCAGAAAGACCAATGATGAAGTATATTAGTAATCCAAATATATAATACTCGGCAGTTGGTTTTTTATTCGATTTGGGGTTGGTGAGTTGGTAGAATTCTTTTAGTCCTATAAAAGTGAATAGAGAAAATACTACTAAAAACGCCAGAGGATCAAGGATGATAGACCCAATAACAACAATTAAAAAAACGATCCCGGTTAAGGTTCTAACGTAAATATCTTTCAAGATACAGAAGTTGCATATAGTTTAGTGTGCAAAACTAATAAAATGAGCGAAATATCTTTGTAAGAAAAAAAATATTACAAAATGAAATCTTAAATCTACATATCGTCGATCATGAAAACGTACAAACTCTTTGGTCCATGCGCTCCCATAACCAATGTTTTTTCAATGTCAGCGGTACGGCTGGGACCTGTGATAGTAGTTATTTGTGAGGGGAAGTTGTTAGAATATTTTTTTTTCATTCCAATAATTGCATCCTTTAGCTCAGGAACCACCTGTGATGCTTTTGCGATAACTATATGTATTTCGGGATAAACAAATAACCGACGTCCTGATCCAAGCCCTGATGATACCATTATACTACCAAATCGTGAAATTAGAAAATCACATGGCGTAATTCCAACGTTTATTGCATTGAAATCTTTATAATCACTTGAGAAAATAATATTTGAGTTATTTAATAAACCAGAAAGATTATTATCGGTACAAAAAACATTAGTCCAGCTTTCATTCTCAATTAATGCACTTAGCTGATTGCCGACATCATTTTCGTTAGAACAATAAATAAAAGTTCCTCCGCTCTCAACAAGTTTTGTAGCAAACTCCACCTCAGGCCCTTCCTCCTGAGGATAAAAAACCGAACTGGAGAATTCAATATTCTTGAATGGGTTTTCAAGTTTATTGATAAGTGCATTTCGCACTTTCTTCAATACTTTTTCTTTACTGGTACTTTCTTTCATTCTTAAACAAATTCTGTTTAAAATAGTTTATTCCATAGCAGTAGAAACTTCATCAGAAGATTCATTGGGTACAATAGTTGCTGTCTTTGTATTTTTAGTTGGTTTCTTTTTTGCCTTACCACTCTCCATTTCTTTTAATAAGTTGGTGGTTATACCCCATGGTCGTTTACCGAAAACATTTTCAAGATCATCACTAAATATAACTTCTTTTTCAAGGAGTAATTCGGCTAGTTTTTCAAGTCCATCTTTGTTTTCATCTAAAGTTTTAATCGCTCTTGAATATGCTTCTTCAACTATTCTACTAACCTCTATATCAATGGCTTCAGCTGTTTTTTCACTGAATGGTTTGCTAAATGAATATTCTTGTTGACCTGTTGAGTCGTAGTAACTTACATTACCAAGATTTTTGCTTAAACCATAATATGCAACTATTGCATATGCCTGCTTTGTTACTCTTTCTAAATCATTTAATGCTCCTGTTGATATTTTACCAAAGATAACCTGTTCCGACGCGCGTCCACCAAGGGTTGCTGTCATTTCATCAAACATTTGGTCATAGGTTGTAATTTGTCTCTCCTCAGGGAGATACCATGCCGCACCCAGGGCTTTCCCTCGCGGAACGATTGTTACTTTTACCAAAGGATGTGCATGTTCGAGTAACCAACTTATTGAAGCATGACCAGCTTCGTGATAAGCTACCACCTTTTTTTCGTTAGGAGTTATTATCTTGTTTTTCTTTTCAAGTCCACCAATAATTCGATCGATGGCATCCATAAAATCTTGCTTTGTAATACTCTTATGGTTTGATCTGGCTGCTATTAGTGCCGATTCATTACATACGTTCGCTATATCTGCACCAGAGAAACCTGGAGTTTGTTTTGCCAGAAAATCTACATCAACGGTTCTTGCAAGTTTAAGCGGTTTCATATGAACCTGAAAAATCTGGTTTCTTTCTATTAAATCGGGAAGTTCAACATGAATTTGGCGGTCGAATCTACCGGCTCTCATTAATGCCTTATCAAGAATATCAGCTCTGTTAGTAGCCGCAAGGATCATAACTCCTGAGTTAGGAGTAAATCCATCCATTTCGGTAAGAAGTTGGTTTAGCGTATTTTCACGTTCGTCGTTAGCGCCTGTAACTTGATTTTTACCTCTGGCTCTACCAATGGCATCAATTTCATCAATAAATATTATACTTGGCGATTTTTCTTTGGCTTGCTTAAACAAATCACGTACACGTGATGCTCCAACACCAACAAACATCTCCACAAAATCGGAACCTGATATGGAATAAAAAGGAACATCGGCTTCACCGGCAACGGATTTAGCAAGTAGAGTTTTTCCGGTTCCCGGAGGGCCTACAAGCAATACCCCTCTTGGGATTTTACCGCCCAGCTTTGTGTATTTTTCCGGTTTCTTAAGGAAATCAACAATTTCGGTTATCTCAACTTTTGCTTCTTCGAGGCCGGCAACATCTTTAAATGATATGTTTACACTTGTTTTTTTGTCATAAACCTGGGCTTTGGATTTGCCAATGTTGAATATCTGGCCACCGGCACCACCACCACCTTTGCTCATCATGCGCATGAAGAAAAACCAAACTCCCACCAGCAGTGCTATGGGGAAAATCCAGCTTAATACTTCTGCACCCCAATTATGTCTAATTTCAGTTTCTACATATATAGGATCACTTACCTCTAGTTGAGCGGTTTCAACATCTTCGTAAAACTTATCAACTGATCCAACATTGTAATAGAAATGAGGTGAGTTTTTATTTAATCCTGTTTTACCTTCTACATCTTTATATTGTTCCTTTGAAAGGTTTTCAGGCTTAATAAAAATCTCAGCTGTTTCCTTATTTACAAGCACAATTTTACTTACATCATTACTCTCTAACATTTGTTTTAAATCGCGCCAATCGGTTTGCTTACCTTCGTCGTTTAAACCAATAAACTGAACTCCAAAAAGTATTAGAGCTAGTATACCGTAAATCCAATAAAAATTGAATTTTGGCTTGCCATCTTTTCCTTTAGTTTTAATATTAAAAGGGTTTGAGCCTGAACTTTGTTCCTTTTGTTTATTTTTTATATTTTTTTCTGCCATTCTGTCGTACGATTATTTTTTCATCCTGTGTGCAATAGCACCTATTTTTCACATTCATACCCTTTAAGTACTGCGTCTGCCCATAGCTGCTCTAACTTGTAAAAGTTTCTAATGTCCTCACGGAATATGTGAACCACAATGTCGAAGTAGTCTATCAAAATCCATTCCGAATTTTCATATCCTTCACGATGAAAAGGTGCAATGCCACAATTTTTCTGAACCATATCAACCACATTATCATAAATTGAATCTACCTGGGTTGTTGATTGAGCATGGCATATAACAAAATATTCTGAAATTGAATCGTGTATCTTACTGAGATCAAGACTAATAATGCCTTTAGCTTTTTTGTCTTGCATTGCAGTTATAATCTGTTTAAGAACATTTTTTGTATCGTCTTTCACAACTTTTCTTGTCATAGAATAATCTGTAAGTTAATCTACAAAAATACAAAAATAGTTACTTGTTATTGTTGAATTGATGTAGTGATAATGTCCATAGTTTAAAACTAATTTTCTTGCTTAATTCAATAGCTGTATATTTGCTGAATTGTCAATAGCAATATGAAATTTAATATTATTAATGTAAGTAATTTAGGATCCACAAATACTTATGCGCAGGAATTAAACGAGAAGGGTGCTCTAAGTGAAGGAGATGTAATATTAACTCATAAGCAGGAAAGAGGACGAGGGCAGGGAGATAATTTCTGGGAGAGTGAGCCCGGGGCAAACCTAACATTTAGCTTAATTTTAGAGCCTAGATTTATTGCACCTGCAAATCAGTTTGTGCTTACACAGGCATTATCACTGGCGATTTCAGATTTATTGAAATCGTATTTGATGGCGAATAATATTGATCGTGAAGTTAAGATTAAATGGCCAAATGATATCTATATTGAGAATAAGAAGATTTGTGGTATACTATTTCAAAACTTTATTAAAGGTGATAAAATCGATTTTTCAATTGTTGGAATAGGAGTTAATATTAATCAGCGAATTTTTTATTCTGATGCAAAAAACCCAGTTTCATTAATTCAATATTTTGAACAAGATGTTTCGATTGATGAGATACTAAAAAATCTCCTTAGTTGTATAAACACAAGATATGAATCATTAAAATTAGAAAATGATAATTCATTATTAAGAAACGAGTATTTGAATAACCTGTATAGATATTTTGAATGGGCTGATTATTCAGATAATGGAGGTAAGTTTACCGGAAAGATTGTTGATGTGGATGGTTATGGAAGGCTATCCATCGAGAAAAAAAACGGTGAATTAAAACAATATCTGCATAAGGAAATTGATTTTTTGATTTAGGATTAATAATTGTTATCAGGTTGTTGAGTTATTGGGTTTTCTGGTTTATAAAACATTAATAACTAGGTGTTGTAAAGTTATTGCATTGATAAACTATATTACAGTTTAACAGGACAACTACACCAATTAGAACTATCTCCCGATTGCATCATTAATATTCCCTGCCATTACATTAACAAGATTTTCGAGTGGGCGTTTTGCCATCATTGCCATCATTGGGTTAAGTTTTGCATCAACATCAACTTTTACAATAGTATTACTTTCAATCTCAGACAATTTCAATATTAGTGAAAAGCTAAAAGGTACCTTTCCCTGAGGTACAAGTTTGATTAATTCGTTGGGTATTTTTTCAGAAAATACAAGACTTATATCTGCCATTCCCTGAATAGTAAATGAGCATGATTCCTTATCACTTTTCCAATTGGTTATTTGGTCGGGCATCAAAGGCTGAAAATTATTAAAATCAGTTAAAAATGTGTAAACACTTTTAATGTCTTGATTTATCGTTGCTGGTTTTCCTTCTATTATCATGGTTGTTTTTTTAATGATTGAATGCTTAAATTATTGAATGCTAAAATGAGTGAATCATTTTATCATTCTACCCCGTCACTCCATTTTTTAGGGTCTTTTCTCCATTCAAGTAATGATAATTCATCATCCTGTGTAACATAGTTACCACTAACTGCTTTACCAATCATTGCGTTATAATCCGATAAAGCAATGAGTTCACAATTCTTATCAGTAAAATTTTTTTCTGCTATATCAAGTCCGTAAGTAAATATAGCAACCATACCTTCAACTATTGCTCCTGAATCTCTAATGGCATCAACGGCAAGTAAACTGCTTTTTCCGGTGGATATAAGATCTTCAATAACCACAACTTTTTGCCCTTTGTCGAGTTTCCCTTCAATTTTGTTTGTCATGCCATGTGCTTTCGCAGATGATCGGATATAAACGAAAGGTAATCCGAGTTCATCTGCAACAAGGGCGCCTTGTGGAATGCCGGCAGTTGCAACTCCCGCTATAACATCTACATCACTAAAATTATCCCTGATAGCATTTACCAGTTGATTTTTAATATAGGTTCTCTTTTCTGGGTATGATAGAGCAACTCGATTATCGCAATAAATTGGTGATCTGAGTCCGGAAGCCCATGTAAATGGATTTGAAGGACTTAATTTAATAGCTTTAATCTCCAGTAAGTTAAGCGCTATTTGGTCGGCTGTTTCTGAATTATATATCATGCCGCAAACCTACAAAAAGTTTTGGTTGATTAATCAATAACAGTAAGTTTTATGGTTTCAGATTGAGTCCCGGCTGTAAGTCTACAGAAGTAGATACCACGTCCAAGTTTACTTGCATCGAAAACAATATTATGAGTTCCAAATTCTTGTAATTCATCAACCACAATTTCCACATTATTTCCCAGAATATCAAATACAGTAATAACTACATGTGAGGATTCTCGGAGTTCGTATCTGAGAGTTGTTTTACTAATAACAGGATTTGGATAATTTATGAATGATCTGTTGTTTTTTGTAAACTCGTTATCTACACCAACAATCCAGGGTGTAATATAGGTATAGTAAACATCCTGTTCTCCGTTAATGGTATTTGCCCAGGCAAGATGTACTCCATTATCGTCGGACACCATATCGAAATAATCGCCCATCTTATTTTGATTGGGCCATCCATGATGGGGGTGGAATGATTCTGAGAGTCTTTCGTTTTCGGTCCATGTAATACCTTCGTCTGTAGAGAATGAATAATATAGTTCTGACATATATTCGTTATTTACAGGAGCATTGCGGGTGTCGAGCCAAACCGCATCGATACGTCCGTTAGGTGCCACCGATAGGGTTCCGAACCATTGCCATTTATTGTTGTATGGGTCATCATTTATACGCATCGGGTTTTCCCACGTTTGTCCACCGTCTGTACTCCGGGCAAACATTACATCACCAGGATCGCCTGTATCTCGATCAACAGATGCTAACACATATACATTACCTCTTCCCGGTCCATGCGATCTATCGGCATCGATATAAGCCTGACCCAATAACCCTCCAGGATTAATATCAGTCCAGCCGTTTAAGCTTCCGTCAAGGTCTACATAGTTAGCAAAATCCCAACTAGTTTGCGATGCAGGATTTGTTGCAGTAGTTGATTTTGTAACCACTACACCGGTATTGCTTGCTGAGCCAACCGTATATAATTCACCATCAGGGCCAACTGTTAATGTTCCCCAGATTGGGTTACCCATTACACCATCACAATCTTCATAACTTGCTCCTTCATCAGTAGATCGTGTATACGACCCTGGGTAACATATTGAAAAACTTGAATTCCAAAAAGCATAAATATTTCCATTGCCCATACCGCCAGTATTGTCAATGTACATCCACTGTTTATCACCTCCCTGAGCGAAGGTTCCTTCATCCCATTCAAAGTTTTCATCTGTGGTTTTAAATACGTCGCACCAATAATCATTATTAGCATTCTTTGTAAGACTATTGTAATAAAAGTTACCATCGCTATCAATATCCAGTACCGGGTCCGACCTAAATACTCCAGGATCAATAGGCTCTGGGAATGTCCAGGTTAAACCAGCATCCGTGGAAAACCCATAACCAGCTTGTCTGAAATTACTCGTAACATCATCAAACTGACGCCAACCTATCACCATTCTGTCAGGGTTGTTAAGGTCAACCGAAATTGATGGCTCATTTGCTGCATCCCACAATATATTTTCACCATCATCATTTACATTAACCTGAACTGTGAAATAATTACTACCCCTATATCTATAGGCGGGCGAGGTCTCAATATCTTGTTCCAATCTGGGTTTATATGGGTCATCAGGTACTTCGTGATGCATATAGCTTTTGTCGATATTTTGACCCAGTGCTGATACTGCTGCTGATAAAAACAAAAATATAACAAGCGATTTTTTATATTTGCCTGACTTATAACGATTGTGAAAAGTGGGTATATTATTCATATGAGAAGTATAAGTGTTAATTTTTAATAACTATGCAAAGTAACTTAAAAAAGACATTCAATTTACTGTAATGGTTGTAGGTTAAATTATATCATTTCTAAGATCAGTGCGATATTTCCTAAATTTGCTATTAATTTAATAGTATGATTCTTTATATTCTCAATTATGATAACTGTTTATTTCAATGATATTGCCATTAGGATTACAAATAAATCAGATACCTCATTTAAAAATATTGAACCATTTCAAGTATCCTGTGAAGAGGATATTGAAAGTTTTGTAGATGGTTTGTTTGAAAATGAGTTTACTAATGATATGAATATTTTTGGTTATGATTTTATTGATATTTTTAATGATATATCCCAGAAGTTTATATATATAGAAGCCGCCGGTGGTATAGTTCAAAACACGGAAAATAATTATTTACTAATAAAAAGACTGGGTATTTGGGATTTGCCAAAGGGAAAAATTGAAAAGGGTGAATCAATCATGGAAGCAGCAAAAAGAGAAGTTCGTGAGGAAACAGGATTGAAAGATGTTAAGATAATAAAATATTTGCCCAACACATTTCACATCTATAATAGAAATGGAAAGTGGTATTTGAAAAAGACATATTGGTTTTTAATGAGCAATAATATGGACAGCGATCTAATTCCACAAATGGAAGAAGATATTACCGAAGCTATTTGGATGGATATTGATAATGCTAAAAAAGCAATCGCCATATCATATCGATCGATTTCGGAGACTTTGGGATGTGTTTTTATTTAAGTTATTGGTGTTAGTCTATCAATAACCCAGCCATATAAGGCATATAAGGTCATGGGGAAATGATCGTATTATTTGATGTTAGTTGGGCATTGAAACTATCAAACAACTGATTTGTAAATCTTTATTCATCCAAGGGAATAAAACGATCATCTTTTGCGAGAAAGAAAGTACGCCTTGTTGGATCATATCGCCAGTATTTGTTATTTCTCTGACTGGCATCAATTTTATTGTCCAACTCTTCGTTTAAAAGTAAATCGAATGTGTATTTGGCATATTCACTGCCAAGTTGGTATGCAAAATCATATAACATATTTAATTCAAGCGAATCAATATTATACATATACCTAACCCTTCCACTAAAAATGTCATAATCAAATGCGCCTTCTGGAATATCAGTTATCAAATCAGATGAGAAATAAATGTTTTGTTTCGAATTACCTTTATCAAGATTACTAATCTCAAACCATGAATTCACATAAACAGCATTTAGGTTGTGATCGTGGTAATAATAACTGTCAACAACATTTGCTTCATCACGATAAGTGTACAATGTTTCTTCAAGTTCAATTTGAGCAATATTAATTTGATATGTATTTGAATCAATACCTAAAAATTGTTCCATTTGACTTTGGTTATATATTCGGAAACCAAACTTACTAAGCGATTTAGCATATCCTAATATATAATTTGCAATAAAAAGTGAATCGTTTAATTCTGATAAATAATGACTATGAATTAGTAGTAGGGAGTCTTTATTTTTATCGTCTTTGATGCCAAGGGAATCCAGCATGAATGTTTTAAGGTTAACCTTAAATAACTGGTTAGGCGCTAATATTAAAATACTATTTGATTTAGCTTTAGAAGCAAACTCAATTGCCAGTTTTTTTTCGGGGCTGCACGAATACAATCCAATTATTAAAAATATTAGTATAAGGATTTTTGTAGCCTTTATAGATTGTGTCATTTTTTCAATCAATTGTGAGATGTTAGTTAGTAAACGTATTTTTATAAAATATTGATATAATTTGCAATAATTGTGCCGCGACTAACCATTTATTGTTTATTGCAAATCTATAAAGAATTATTATTCTACCATTGAAAGAATTTCAATGTTTTGTGCCAAAAATGAATTAATGGATTTATCGTTTTTTTTCTTGGTAATAGTTACACAGCAGTAGATGACTTACCATCACTGGTAGTTGGTTTGGCTCTTTCGGGTGGACATGAAATTTTTGTTGATAAAAACACTCCTGGTGGATATACTTTAGGATTTCCTTCTAATGGTCATCTCTACAATCAAACATCGTTGGATAAGATTGCCTTGGATAATTGGGATTATGTTGTATTGCACAGCTTCTTAGATACGGTACTTTATTTCCTAATTTTTACTGTTTATAAACTACATACTTTCTCTTGTTTGGGTGCTTTATATATTCAAATATCCGTAAATTAGCGTTTTTAATAATAAAATAATTATCATGGATAATTCAATGAATATAGATTGGGGCAACCTACCTTTCGGATACCACAAAACTGACTATAACGTGCGTTGTTATTACAGAAATGGTAGTTGGGGTGAACTTGAAATAACTTCATCAGAAACAATAAACATTCACATGGCTGCAACTGCTTTACATTACGGCCAGGAAGCGTTTGAAGGATTAAAAGCTTACCGTGGAAAAGATGGTAAAGTTCGTCTTTTTAGATGGGAGGAAAATGTAAAACGCATGGCTCGTTCAGCCGAAGGAATTATGATGGCCAAAGTTCCTGAAAAAGTATTTAAGGAAGCTATATTTAAAGCTGTTAAGTTAAACGCAAAGTATATACCTCCATACGGTACAGGTGCAACTCTTTACCTAAGACCATTATTATTTGGTAGTGGTCCGCAAGTTGGAGTAAAACCTGCTGATGAGTACATGTTTATGGTATTTGTGACACCTGTAGGTCCATATTTTAAAGAAGGGTTTAAACCTGTTCCAATTGAAGTTGTTCGTGATTATGATCGTGCTGCTCCTCTGGGAACCGGAAGTATTAAAGTAGGCGGTAATTACGCTGCAAGTATGGTGCCTGCTCATCGTGCTCATTTAGATGGATTTGCATCTGTATTATTTTTAGATGCATTGGAGAAAAAATATATTGACGAAGCAGGTCCGGCAAATTTCTTTGGAATAAAAGATGGTAGATATATTACTCCACAGTCGGTTAGTATCCTGCCTTCAATCACGAATATGAGTCTTGAGCAAATTGCTGAAGATATTGGCTTAACGGTTGAGCGTCGTCGAGTTCCCATCGAGGAGTTAGAAACTTTTGAAGAAGCAGGAGCTTGTGGTACAGCTGCTATTATTAGCCCTATAGCTAAAGTTTATGATAGAGTTACTGATACAACCTACAGTTATGGCGATATTGCCGGACCATATTCTACAAAATTATATATTACCTTAAGGGCGATTCAGGAAGGTGAAATTGAAGATAAACATGGTTGGACAACAGTTATCGAAGGAATATAGATACTGATTCTAATCCACAAAAAAACCTTCCAATTTGAGTATTTGGAAGGTTTTTTATTTGGTGATTTTTAATAATCAGAGTAACTAATCAGTGTGCTATATACAATTTGGTAATTATAGTAAATTCCTTACATACAGTACTGTCTGTAACTTTGTGTGCCTTCGTGAAGCACTTTGTGTGCCTTCGTGGTAAAAATTTAACCACAAAGTATCACCAAGGATTACACAAAGTGAACACAAAGTAAAAACACACTTCATTAAAGTGTTGACAAATAATAGATTAGACACATTGATAAGTAACAAAAAATAAAAGGATTGCAATAATAACAATTGAAGAACTAGCCATATACTGAATTTGCAGCAGTGATAGTAAT
>CALDOI010000217.1 GCA_937912115.1 uncultured Bacteroidota bacterium
GTTGGATTACTTTAGAGACAAAAAATATTAATTCAATTGTAATAATAACTGAAGGATGAAGGTTTACGAAACTAAAGACATTAGGAATATAGCACTTATTGGAGGTGCTAAATCAGGAAAAACAACTATGGCCGAAGCTATGGTGTTTGAAGGAAAAATAATAAATAGAAGAGGAAGTGTTGATGACAAAAATACTGTGTCGGATTATAGACCTATTGAAATAGATCGTCAGCATTCCGTTCATTCTTCTCTGTTATATACTATTTACAATAATAAGAAAATAAATATTATTGATGTTCCAGGGTTTTCTGATTTCGTTGGCGATACTGCGGCTGCATTAAATGTATGTGATGTTGCTCTTTTCATGATTAATGGTCAAGGTGGTGTTGAAGCTACAACTGAAACGGCATGGAAACAAACAGAAATAGATAAGTGCCCTACATTCTTTTCAATAAACCAACTTGATCACCAAAGTGCTAACTTTAATGAAGCGATTACTTCCTTAAAAGATTATTTTGGAGAAAAAGTGACTGTGGTTCAATATCCTGTTAATCCAGGCGAGGGCTTTAATACCATTATCGACCTTATCTTGATGAAGCAATTGATATTTAAAGAAGATGGGGGAGAACCTGAAATTACCGAGATTCCTGATTCAGAAAAAGACAAAGCTGAAGAATTACACCTGATATTAGTTGAAAACGCAGCTGAAGGTGATGAAGCTTTAATGGAAAAATATTTCGAAAACGATACTCTTTCTCTTGCTGAAATGAGAGAAGGTGTGAGATTAGGCCTTATTAGCAGATCTATTTTTCCTGTATTGTGCACATCTGCAAAACATGGTATTGGTGCAACAAGAGTACTGGATTTTATCACAAATTCGTGCCCTGCTCCTGATGATATTGTTGAGAGAAAAACTGTCGGCGGTAAAGGATTTAAATGTAATCCTGGTGATCCAACTGCATTGTTTGTTTTTAAAACTTCCTTTGAGGCGCACCTTGGTGAGGTATCCTTTTTTAAAGTATATGGTGGAACAGTGACAGAAGGTATTGACCTTGTGAACACAAGAACAGGTAACAAAGAGAGGCTGACTCAATTTTTTGTAATGAACGGCAAAAATCGTGAGAAAGTTGATAAAATTGTTGCAGGTGATATTGGAATAACAATAAAGCTTAAAGATGTAAAAACTTGTGATTCCTTAATGGATCCGAAAAATTCTAGAGATGGGTTCGAGCCTATTCCACTTCCTGTTGATATATTTACTGTAGCAATGAGCGCGGTAAATAGCTCAGATGATGAAAAAATCGGATCAGTATTGCATGATATGCATAGAACCGATCCAACCATCATTGTTGAGTATTCAAGAGAATTAAAACAAATGTTGGTGAAAACACAAGGTGAGTTCCATTTAAATATAATAAAATGGTATCTGAATAATGTTCACAAAATTGATATTGAAACAACAGCTCCAAAAATACCTTATCGCGAAACCATTACTAAAACTGCAAACGCCGATTATCGTCATAAAAAACAATCCGGAGGTTCAGGCCAGTTTGGTGAGGTTCACATGAGGATTATGCCATATGTTGAGGGATATAAAAATCCAACCGATATTCAAGTACGTGGTACTGATGTACATGATATGAAATGGGGTGGTAAATTAATCTTCAATAATTGTATTGTTGGAGGTGCAATCGATGCACGATTCCTACCCGCTATTCTAAAAGGTATTATGGAAAAAATGATTGAGGGTCCTTTAACCGGTTCATATGCACGTGATATTATTGTGTATATTTATGATGGAAAAATGCACCCTGTAGATTCAAACGAAATCTCTTTTAAATTAGCTGGTCGTCATGCATTTGGAACAGCATTTAAAGCTGCCGGGCCAAAAATTATGGAACCAATAAATGATGTTGAAATAAGCGTACCTGAAGAAATGATGGGTGCAGTAATGACCGACCTTCAGGGGCGTCGTGGTATTATTATGGGTATGGATGCAGCTGGAAGAAATCAGATAGTGAGAGCTAAAATACCAGCAGCTGAGATGACAAGATATGCAACTTCTCTTAGCGCAATCACTTCAGGTAGAGGTACATTTACTTCCACATATGATCAATATCAGCAGGTTCCTTCAGATGTTCAGGATCAACTTTTAAAAACATACGAAGAGTCGCAAAAAGAGGAAGAATAGTTATAAAACATGTTTCAATTATATTGAAAAGGGTTTGTGGATATCAGTCTGCAAACCCTTTTTTGTGATTTTTTGTCTTATTTTTATAACTATTTTTGAAATTCTGAGTGTTATTTTAGCTATGAAAGAATTATTTAAAATATCAATACTTGTAATATTTGCATTTGCCGCAGTTGGTATTTTACAATCTCAAAATGTTGTTGATAGTTTGAAGACAGAACTTGAGAATACACACGAAATAAATGAAAAAATTGATATTTACCTACAACTTAGCAAACAGTATGAAGATATAGATATTATCAAGGCCTTTGATTGCGCTAATAAGGCAATGCTTCTTGCCGAAAAAACCAATGCTAATTCATATCTTGGTTTAATTTATACTTATCTTGGGGTATATTCAATTCTGCAGGATAGTATTGAAAATGGTGAAGCCTATTTTAATAAAGCTAAAATTTACTTGCTGAATAATGATAATCCAAAAGAATTAATATCAGTTTTCCTTTCAATTGGAAATAGGTATGTTGAGAAAGATAATTATGCTGAGGCAATGAAGTATTATTTAAGAGGTATTGATTTATCAGAAGAGTCAGGCCTTAAACAAAAACTACCCAACCTCTATAATAACCTGGGAATAGTGTATCTAAATACAAATAATACTGAAAAGGCACTGAATTTATATTCAAAAGCCCTTGAGTTATTTAAGGAGCAAAAGGATACAATGAATATTGCCGGAACAACTACTAACATAGGATCCATTTATATACAGTTGGGACAGAATGAAATTGCGGAAACCTATTATCGTTCGGGATATGAGCTTTTTAAGGAATTTGGGAGCATTGAAGGAATGGCTCATTCCCAATTAAAACTGGGTTTGCTTGATTTACTGAAGCATGAATACGACAGTGCTGAACAACATCTTCTGGAAAGCATTAAAATACAGAAGGAGCTTGTAGTCACTTATTCTGGATCAAAATCATTTTTTCTTGCCGAAACATATATTAATCTTGGCATTGCCTGTTTAAATTTAAATAAATTTCAAGAGGCCAGAGAAAATTTACTGGCAGGCTACAATATAGCAAGAAACACAAATCAATATCGTTTAATAGCCTTAGCATCGCAGCATCTTAGTAGGTACTTTCAAAACATTGAAAATTTTGAATCATCATTGAACTATTTCCAAATATTTAAACAATATTCCGACTCTAATTTTAATGAGGAAAGTGTTAGAAGGCTGACGCAGGTTGAGATGCAAAATGAATTTAAAATTAAGCTAAAAGAAGAAGAGTTAGAAAGGAAAATAGAAGTTCAAAACGAAAAGCGTAAAAATTTAATCTATATAATAATAAGTGTAGGGCTTTTTCTACTCCTAACAATAGTTGGGTTGTTACTTAAACTCGAAAAAACGGGAAAACGAAAGGCAGAGCTAGAGAAGAGTAACCTTTCGGTTAAGCTTGAGCACACAAACAAGGAGTTAACGACTTATGTTATGTACTTACTTCGGAAAAATGAATTTATTATAAGTATTGCTGAAAAACTGAAAGTTGCCCGACTTGATGCCAAAACCGAGAATAAAAAGATAATGACTGAGCT
>CALDOI010000218.1 GCA_937912115.1 uncultured Bacteroidota bacterium
AAAGCATTACATATTCAGGTTTAATTTTTTCGATAATATCTAACCATGCTTCAACCTCAATGTCAGTAGTATTGTCGATTATTTTACCCTCATATTCACCTCTAAAAAATAATGTTTGGATTATAAGTTTTCCATCAAAGGCCAGCAACCCTTCAATAACCTTATCAAGTGTTATACCGCTTTGTGCCTGATTAATTGCTATAAATGTACTATCAATAGCTGAATCAAGCTTAAGGATATTCTTGTCAACTTTTATAAGAGCATTAGTAACCGAAGGTTTATGAAGCATGCTTGCATTTGAAAGAATACTTATGGCTGCTTTTGGTGCATATTTATCACGGGCTTCGATTGTATCGTCAATAATTTCGGCAAATTTTGGATGAATTGTTGGCTCACCGTTTCCGGCAAAGGTTATTGCATCTGGCTCATTAACTGTGCCTTGCAATTCCTTAAGTTTGGTTTCAAGTTTCGTTTTGAAATTATCGCGTTTTGGAAGTATGATTTTAACACCTTTGCTTCTATCAGTCCAGCCGCACTCGCAATAGATGCAATTAAAGTTACAATACTTATTATCAATTGGCAACAGGTTAATTCCCAGTGAAACGCCAAGTCTACGGCTATGAACAGGGCCAAAAATTAGTTCATCAAATAAAAATCCAGACATAAATTAAGTTTGTGCAAAAATAGATTTAAATTTGATTTTTGGAATTACACACAATCAAACAAGAGTTAATTAAATGTTAAGCTTAATCGCCATAAAATAATTTCGCATTTACAACGCTCAAGTATTATGACATTATTAAACGAGTTGAAAAAACCATTAACTAATGAATTTAAAGAATTTCAAAGGGTTTTTAGGCTATCTGTAAAATCTTCAGTTCCTCTTCTTGATGTTATAATGCAATACATACTAAAAGCCAAAGGGAAACAAATACGACCTTTGATAGTGCTCTATAGTGCAAAACTATTTGATGAAATTAATGATTCCACATATCGCGCTGCTACATTAATTGAATTACTCCATACCGCTTCACTTGTACATGACGATGTGGTAGATGACTCTGACCGAAGAAGAGGGATTTTTTCTATTAATGCTCTATGGAAAAATAAGATCTCTGTATTGGTAGGTGATTATTTGCTTTCAAGAGGGATGTTAACAGCATTACAAGCAAAGGATTATCATACTTTGGAAATTGTTTCAGAAGCTGTAAAAGAAATGAGTGAGGGTGAGCTTCTGCAAATAGAAAAAGCCCGAAAATTAGATATAGACGAATCGATTTATTATGAAATAATTCGGAAAAAAACAGCATCGTTACTAGCATCTTGTTTTGCAACTGGAGCTGCCTCCACAACAAAAGATGAAAGAGATATAAAAAAGATGTGGAAGATCGGTGAATATGCCGGAATGGCCTTTCAAATAAAAGATGACATCTTCGATTTGGAGAAAAGTAATATCATAGGTAAACCAACGGGCATTGATATTAAGGAGAAAAAAATGACTCTCCCATTAATTTATTTACTCAATAATTCCTCGATATTTGAGAAACATAAAATAATAAATATTGTAAAAAGGCATAATACAAATAATGCTAAGGTAGGATGGCTAATAAATGAAATTGCTAATTCAGGAGGTATATCATATGCTACTGATAAAATGATAGAATTTAAATCAAAAGCCCTTAAACTATTAAAAGAGTTACCTGAAAATGAATCGAGGCTCGCACTTGAAAAGATTATCGACTTTACTATTGATAGAAAAAAATAGATTAAGCCATACTTAGTGTGAATGAGAACGTGGTTCCAACACTTACATTACTTCTAACGCTTATTGTTTGACGGTGTGCCTCAATTATGTGTTTTACAATTGCCAAACCAAGCCCTGTACCTCCTTTGTCCCTTGATCGACTTTGATCAGTTCGATAAAATCTTTCAAATACTCTAACTATATATTGCTCAGGAATCCCAATCCCATTATCTTGAACCTCTATTAAGCAGTTCTCGTCGAACTTATAAAATGATATTTTAATCCATGCATTTTCGGTATTCCTATATTTTATTGCATTATCAATCAAATTTATAAGTACTTGACGAATTCTCTTCTTATCGGCTTTAACTTTAATTGATTTTGATAAAGTATTATTAATAGTGATAGTTGTATTGTTTTCAATGGCTTTTTGCTCCATGAAATCAATTACTTCGTTGGTTAATTCAAATATATTAAATATTTCCTTTTTAAGTTTAAGATTTGAGGATTCCAGTTTAGCAATCTCTTCAAGATCCTCGACAAGTGCAATCATTCTATTCACACTTTTTACAGTCTTTTGTAGAAATTTAATATTAATGTTTTCGTCTTCCAAACCACCCTCGAGTAATGTGTGTATATATCCCTGGATGTTAAAAACAGGGGTTTTTAATTCGTGTGAAACATTCCCTAAAAATTCTCGCCTATAGGCAGCCATTTCTTTCAATTCTTCAATTTCCTGCTTTTTTTCTTCACTCCATCTTAGCACAACCTGATTAACAATGTCGAGTACGTCACTTTTGCTATTTTTCTTCGATTTACTCTCTGGTTTAGATTGTAATTGCCCGATCGTTTTATAAATTACTTTAATCTTTTCATTAAAAAACCTATTAATACTTATGTTTAAAAAAGTGAATACCACAATAAAAACAATAACGAGAACTATTATTATGTAAGTTATATCATATGGTAACTCGAAAAAATAGTTTGTGAATAGTGCGATGCCTGCAACAAAAGTTATTAATACTGCATTTAACAGAGCAATATTTTTTGGAGAGTTTAAAATCATATTATTATCTGTTAAACTTATATCCTACTCCTTTAACAGTTTTCACATATTCCAACCCAATTTTTTCCCTTATTTTCCTTATATGAACATCAATCGTACGATCGCCTACAATAACATCATTTCCCCAAACTCTTTGAAAAATTTCTTCTCTTGAGAATACTTTATCTGGAGCCGAGGCTAGCAAGTATACCATCTTGAACTCTTTATTGGGAAGAATTATTTCTATGTCGTTCTTAATTATTACGAACCTTTCCATATTAATCGTCAGACCATCTACCACTAATATTTTGTCTACAGATTGTTCGTTTGCAGAAAAACGGCGAAGTGTAGCTGCAATTCTACTGATTAATACCCTTGGTTTTATGGGTTTGGTAACATAGTCATCGGCACCGGCTTCAAATCCGGCAATTTGTGAATAATCCTCGCCACGAGCTGTTAAAAATACAATTATAATATTGTTTAGGTTTTCATCCTTTCGTATTTCCTTTACAGCTGTAATTCCATCCATTTCAGGCATCATTACATCCATTAGGATAAGTGAAGGTTTGTGCTTTTTAGCCTTTTCAACAGCTTTAACACCATTGTTTGCAGTAAGCACTTTGTAGCCTTCCTTCTTCAGGTTGTAGCTTAAAAATTCAACGATGTCATCCTCATCGTCTACAAGCAATATACTAAACTTGCTGTTATCCATACTGGTTGTGAAATTTGAGGATGCAATTTAGCAAAATTTGAAGCCATAGGCAAATACCAATATTAATTTTAGGTTAATAAATATAGTGACAAATTAGGTCAACAATAAATGCTCAATTATTTATACTTAAATTTGCAGATAAAGGATATATACTTGAGTACTATCATTACCACTGACAAACTTAGCAATTTAGTAGTAACCCTTCCGGGAAAACCCGGAGTATATCAGTATTTTGATAAGGGCAACCGTATTATTTATGTTGGCAAAGCCAAGAATATAAAAAAAAGAGTTGGCAGCTATTTTACAAAATCTAATCAGACGGGGAAGCTAAAGGTTTTGGTAAGCAAGATTTGCGATATAAAATTTGTTGTAACAGAAACTGAACTAGATGCTTTACTTCTTGAGAATAATCTTATAAAGAAATATCAGCCTCGATATAATATCCAACTCAAAGATGATAAAACATTTCCGTGGTTATGTTTGAAAAAAGAACCTTTTCCCCGCCTTTTCTCAACAAGAGTGCTGGTTAATGACGGTTCCGAATATTTTGGTCCTTACGCCTCAATGAGAATGATGAGAACCATTTTTGATATTGTTAAGCAACTTTACAAACTTAGAACTTGTACTTTAAATTTATCAGATTCAAAAATTCAGAAAGGAAATTATAAGGTTTGCCTTGAATACCATATTGGTAATTGTAAAGCTCCTTGTATTGGATTGCAATCAGAAGCTGAATATAATGAGACTGTAAGGCAAATTAAATCCATAATAAAAGGAAATATTGGTTCTGTAATTGCAGAGTTAACTCAGGTTATGAAATCTTTTGCTGAAGATTATGAATTTGAGAAAGCACAAAAAGTAAAGGAAAAAATCGAAATACTTGAAAAGTATAAGAGTAAGTCCACCATCGTTAATCCACACATTAATAACGTAGATGTTATTTCGCTAGTAAATAGCGATAATCATTCCTACATAAATTATCTAAAAATAATTAATGGATCTATTGTCCAGTCGCATACCGTGGAGATAAAAAAGAAACTTGATGAATCGGATGCCAAAATACTAACCTTTGCCATATTGGATTTTAGGCAAAGGTTCGAAAGTGAATCAACTGAAATAATACTTCCCATAACACCCGAGGTAGTAATACCAGGGATTAAAATTACCATACCAAAACGTGGTGATAAAAAACACCTTCTGGAGCTTAGTGAAAGAAATGCCAAACATTACAAAATAGAACGGCAAAAGCAAAAAACCCTCATCGATCCCGATAGGCATAAAAAGCGGATCCTGGCTCAAATGATGAAAGACCTTCACATGAAAGAGTTGCCTGTGCAAATCGAGTGTTTCGATAATTCAAATATTCAAGGGGAATATCCGGTTGCGGCTATGGTTCAATTTGTTGATATCTTACCAAACAAAAAAGCATATCGGCATTATAATATCAAAACTGTTGAAGG